>CALIUX010000244.1 GCA_938048505.1 uncultured Pseudomonadales bacterium | reverse complement strand
TTTGCCCCACCCCAGGCCAACGCAATGTCTAAATCACCATCGCTATCGTAATCACCGATTGCTGAGCCATGTAAATCAGGAGCCCAATCGAAAAGGCGCTCGATCTCCATGGTGTTATCACCCTGATTCATCACGACTTGAGTTGGTACAAAATTATGATTATTTAAGACAAAATCAAAGTAACCATCATCATTTAAGTCACCTACTGATGGGCCACCATATTTAAAAGTCTTTTCGGTTTTTAAGCCAATGTCGCTTGAATTATCAACAAAGCTTGGCAAGGTTACTTCAGGCATATCGCTGAACGTAATACTTTTTACTGTGACATCACCATCACGGCTTACCCAACGAAGATCTTGCTCTCCCTCTTCATCAAATTCCACCAGCATATTCAACGCTTTCTGGCTGTTAGACGCAATATCAACATTATCAATCAATAAAGTATCGCCTTGATAAAGGCTAAGGCTGGCATAACCATCGGGTATAGAGAGTTCAACCTCTACAACCTTACGCATAGATCCAGTTACGTCATAACGCATATCAAACGTTTTTTGACTTGTAATGGTGACAGGAAGCTGGGCTTCCCAGTCGCTTGTTGCAACCGCTGCCGAGCTGACAGTGGCAGATGAGGATGTAAGCGCTTCACTAGAAGAAGACTCACCGCCCGAATTTGAGCTGCTACCACAGCCTGCAAGCGTCAAGGCAGCTACACTGCAAACCAACAACGAAGCTTTGGAGTCAGTCGTACCCATGGCACGGCTAATGACCTTACCCAAAAGTAATGGAGTCATAAAAATAACCTATCAAGATTGCGCCATTTCAGGCACATTGAATTTATTATAATTTTTAAGAAATTTATTTTTTATTTATTATTTTTCAGCACACCATTTTCAGGTGCCTACAAGCCGAGCTGCAATATTCCTCTTAAAGATAAGAGGTTAGAAACGAGAAGCCAAAAACCGAAAAAAACCTTAAAAATGAACGATTAATACACACCTTGTCATATTACTGAAACAGCATGACAGCGCTAGACTCTAGCATAGAATGAAAGTCGCAAGCATCACAAATAGAAAAAGTTTTGCTATTTTTTATATTTTTAAAAATACTCTTTTTATATAAAAATAAACAAAACCAATACAAAACACTAAAAGCAGAATAGAGCGCCAGCCAGAAAGCCCAAATAAAGGTTTATATATAAATACGCGACCAATAAATAATATTGGCGCCAGAAAATTCTTTTATTAACTCAACTCAAAAACAATACAGAAAAATAATGCACGGCACACTGAAAATACAGACATAAAAAAACCGGCATAAAGCCGGCTTTTTAGAGCTACCATCAAAATAGCCCACATTGTAATAATCAATAGATGCATCGAGCACCCATGCAGATTTAGCTTGCGCGACGGCCGCCAAAACGCTTTTTGAAGCGATCAATACGACCACCAGTATCAGCTACTTTTTGCTTACCAGTGTAAAAAGGGTGGCACTCTGAACATACATCGATGTTGATTTCTTTCGAGAGTGTTGAACGCGTTTCAATCACGTTGCCACAGCTACATGTCGCTTTCATTTCAGCGTATTTAGGTTGAATATCTGCTTGCATGGTAATGCCTCAGTTATAATATGTGCCGCCACTTGATCATTTGGTGTATTCAATGAAGTTTGCAGCAAAAATGCTACTCACCTCTTTACACCTGCCAAGCACCGCACACTATGGATGAATCGGGCGAAAAATGAGCGCGGATTCTATCAGAGCTATTGGAGCGTGCAAAGTACTTTATAAGCATAAAACAGCATGGCAATACAACCTTTTATTTTTACCGTCGCACTGCCCACCCCATTGTACCGGCACTTTGAATACCTCGCGCCTCTAGGGCTAGACACCGGTATACTCGAAAAAATTCCTCATGGCGTGCGCGTGGAGGTGCCCTTTGGGCAACGGACACTGGTCGGCTTTATCACAGGCATTAGCCATACTGCGGAGTATGATGCATCCAAACTTAAGCCTATTGCGCGGATATTGGATTCTGAGCCTCTTATCAAGGGTGATGTTTTGGCGTTGTGCCAGTTTGCTGCCGAGTATTACCAACACCCCCTAGGGGAAGTCATTACTGCGGCACTACCACAAGTGCTGAGGGCGGCAGACGGTGTTTTGCCTACCACTAAAACATGGCAACTCACCACAGAAGGTAAAGGTTTAAACGCCGAAAATTTTAAACGCAGCCCCAAGCAACAAGCCGCTTGGCAAGCGCTGATAGACCATCACACCCTTGCGCACAGCACACTAGGGACATATCGAGTCTCTCATGACGCACTTAAGGCTCTCACCAAAAAAAATCTGGCCGAGAGTGTCATGCTGCCTAGCGCACCGCGCGATGACTCGCAGCATGACCAGCAGGTACTAAAAGAAACTCCTCTCGAGCTGAATACTCAACAAAAAGTTGCACTCAAGGCTGTACAACACAATACGTTTGGCTGCTACTTACTCGAAGGTACAACCGGCAGCGGCAAAACAGAGGTGTACCTGCATGCCATTGCACAAGCCCTACAGGCCGGTAAGCAAGCGCTTATTCTGGTACCAGAAATAGGCTTAACACCACAAACCGTTAGCCGGTTTATTGCGCGCTTTGCCGTACCGGTTGTTGAGCTCCACTCTAGCATTGCCAAAGGCGCAAGACTCGAAAATTGGCATGCGGCCTTTACGGGTGAAGCACGCATTATCATCGGTACGCGCCTATCTGTTTTTGCGCCAGCACCCAATCTAGGCATTATGATTGTGGACGAAGAGCATGACCTCTCTTTTAAGCAGCAAGATGGTTTGCGTTACAACGCGCGTGATCTAGCCATTATGCGAGCCAAATACAACAACATACCCCTGATATTGGGATCTGCCACGCCATCGATTGAATCGTTGCACAATGCATTAAACCAGCGCTTTCACTATATGCGTATTACTGAGCGCGCTGGTAGCGCTAAGCCGCCAAGCATACAGCTGCTTGATATGAGACGAGAAAACGTGCACGCAGGCATCGGGCAAACCAGCCTGGATGCCATCAGTGCAACACTCGCACGCGGCGAGCAAGCACTCGTCTTTATCAATCGTCGTGGTTTTGCACCCGCCTTGCTCTGTCAAAGTTGCGGCTGGTCTGCAGCCTGCGCACGCTGTGATACGCGCATGACATTACACAACCAGCCACGCAAATTACACTGCCACCATTGTGGCTCACAGCATTACCCGCCCAAGCACTGCCCAAGCTGCCTTAACCCCGAACTGACGCCACTGGGCCAAGGTACCGAGCGTGCAGAAGAAGTCTTACAGCAAAGTTTTGCTAATTACCCTGTGCACAGAGTCGATCAAGACTCCATGCAGCGTAAAAACGCCATGAAAGAACTGAATGCGAAGCTAGAAACGGGGGAGCCTTGTCTACTGGTTGGTACACAAATGCTAGCTAAAGGGCACCACTTCCCCTCTGTAACACTTGTCATCATTGTAGATGCCGACCAAGGCTTATTAAGCGGGGATTTTCGGGGTATCGAGCGAATGGGGCAACAAATTGTACAAGTAGCCGGTCGAGCAGGCCGAGCTAACAAGCCAGGAACGGTACTGATTCAAAGCTATCGACCTGATCACCCAGCACTGAACCAGCTCATTCATGAAGGCTACAGTGCCTTTGCAAAAACACTTCTTGAAGAACGGCAACACACTCATATGCCGCCCATTCAATTTATGGCACTAATTCGCGCCGAATCAAAGCGAGCCGATAACGCAAAGCAGTTGCTGCAAATAGCGATGAATACGCTCTGTACACTCTTACCGCCCAGCCCCACCGCTCAGTACATCGGCCCTATACCCGCCTTTATGGAAAAACGGAATGACCGTTATCGCTATCAACTGCAACTGAAATTTGCCCATCGCGCTGAACGTGGCCATATCGTTGCCCAACTTCGTGAGCAGCTCAATACCGACCCGCTCAGCAAGCGGGTTCGCTGGTCAATTGATATTGACCCAATGGATATGGGATGAGCAGCATGACCGATACATCACACACCCACTTTTTTACCTTGCTGACCCAACAAGTAAAAGATTGGGCTACTGAACTGGGGTTTGATGGCGTTGGCATTACCGATACCGACCTCACCGTGCCAGCCCAACATTTACAAGAATGGCTAGGCAATGGCTATCACGGCGATATGCAGTGGATGGCAGATCATGGTGACATGCGCTACACCCCCGAATCACTGCTCCCAAGTACACAGCGGGTGATATCCGTTAGGATGAATTACCTACCACTTGATAGCACACATATCAAAACACTTAAAAGCCCAGAAAAAGCGTACATTGCGCGTTATGCACTGGGTCGTGACTACCACAAACTAGTCCGTAAAAGATTGGCAACATTAGCTAAACATATCAACACTGCAGCCATTGAAGCCGGCTTAACACCACCCACTCAAAGAGGCTTTGTTGATAGCGCGCCTGTCATGGAAAGGCCGCTCGCTCAAAAGGCTGGCCTGGGCTGGACAGGCAAACACACGCTCATTATCAATAAAGAAGCCGGCAGCTGGTTTTTTTTGGGGGAGGTCTACACCTCCCTACCGCTCATTCCTGATACGCAACAAGAAACCGACCACTGCGGTAGTTGCACTGCCTGTTTAAAAGTGTGCCCAACCGATGCATTCCCAAAGCCGTACACATTAGATGCAAGGCGCTGCATTAGCTATTTGACCATTGAAAATAAAGGCTCAATACCCAAAGAGTTTCGCGAACCCATAGGGAATCGTGTATTTGGCTGTGACGACTGCCAAGCTATTTGCCCTTGGAATAAGTATGCTCACACGACTAATGAAGGTGACTTCGCACCAAGACATGCTTTAGACAACAGCGATCTTGTTGCATTATTTTTATGGGATGAAACAACGTTTCTTAAAAATACCGAAGGCTCACCACTGCGCCGCATTGGCTATGATGGGTGGCAGCGTAATTTAGCGGTTGGATTAGGCAATGCGCCCTCTTCTCCCGCTATTATTAATGCACTTGAAAGCCAGTACGACTCAAGCAGTGAAATGGTAAAGGAGCATATTGAATGGGCTATTGAACAACAACAAATACCCAATAGGCGAAGAAAAAGAAAAATCAAAGCACCAAATTTGAACATTGAGAAAATTACGATTTTATAGTCTGACTTTATAGCCTGATTTTATTCAAATATCTTTTGGGATAGCGTGTTGAGCAGCATGCGTTTTAATAAAGACTTTTAACTCATGAAATGCTTTTGCGGGCATAGCATCTTTAGATATAACAAGATGCTGTATCCAGCCGCCTTTCTTTTTTCGCCATGAAAAGTATTTTTGCTCTGGTATAGCGCCTACAAACCGAAAACGCAATTCAATCAACCCTGAGAAAATGCGTTGCTCACCAACCAATATAATCGGCTGCTCAATCATATCAGCATTAGTTATTGCTTGATGCGTCGTGCCATTGAACGCTAAAGAAAGACAGTTTTGGTGGCAACGTAACACACAAGCATGACTATTTTTAATACATTTAAAATAATAGTAAATAAGTGAGAAAGGCGTAAACATCAAAAAAAGACCTTTCACCCACCACAGTAATGGTGCAACCAAAATAAGTATTATCGCAATAGCATGCCAACTCACATTCCAATAAAGCAGCATGCGTGACGACGCAACAAAAAACGTAAAGTCCTTTTGATCTAACATAAAATCCTTTTTATTGTAGATTAAATTTTTGCCACCACGATGTGCATAGAGCGATCAATTACAAAATTTAGTCGCCTAAGATCGCTTCATACCCGTATTATCTAAAATAATTTTAACAATTTTTTTCAGATCTTCAGTAGGTGGCTCTTTGTGTTGCATCAGCCAGCCAAATAAGTCTTGGTCCTCGCACGACAACAATGACTCATAACGCGCCTGGTCATCTGCCTCTAAAGTCAAATAGATATTCTCTAAAAAGGGCATTAAGATTAAATCGAGTTCCAGCATGCCGCGTCGACTAGCCCATTTCAGGCGATTAAATTCCATATATGTTTGTTCAAACCTCTTAATTATGATCGCTATTTGAATGCTTTCAGCTCAAAATAGCTTTAGTATAAGTATACCCTGACCTCATGCCGTTAAAGCAACGAAATACCACCAACAGACAGAGAAAGCCTCAATAATGAATCACTGGAGCCATGCACTACCTGCTCTCAACAGCCCTGGCACCCCGTGCGTGCCGCTGTTTGACTATCGAATCATCACCGTATCGGGCAAAGATGCTTTAACGTTATTGCAAGGCCAACTCACTTGCGATATCAATACCGTAGAACAAGGCCAGTGGGTCAGTGGCGCACATTGTAATGCCCAAGGCAGGATGATTAGTAACTTTATTGCAGCCAAATTAAATGAAGAGACCATTGGCCTACGCGTACACGCCAGCATTGCGGAAAGCGCATTAGCAGCCCTGCAAAAGTATGCCATATTCTCTAAAGTCACTTTAACGGTGAGCGATTTGATTGCCCTTGTATTCAAAACGTCAGATATTCCTACACAAAGCCCTTTTGCTAGCTCGATAAATCCTCAGGAATACAACCACATATCAGAAGGCGCAACACGCTTATGCTATGCATGGCATAAGCACACAGAGGATACAGAGCAGGCAGCGCAACAAGAAATATGGCAAGAGCTGTGGATCACACCAGAAAGCGAGCTGTTATCTCACTTTTATAGCCAAGCAAGCGAACAAATAGAAGACTTTACTTATGCTAGCAACTGGCATTGCGGCAAGATCAATATGGGTTTGGCCGATGTGCAAGCCGCCACGCAAGAAAAGCATTTACCACAAGCGTTCAACCTCGATACATTAGAAGGCGTCAACTTTAAAAAAGGGTGCTATACCGGCCAAGAGGTCATTGCAAGAGTGCACTACAAGGGCCGAAGTAAACAGCGTACCCACCTTGCCACTGCGGTCATGCCTATACTCCATAAAGGTGCAACGGTTACTGAGGATGCAATCAGCTCAGACACCATTGATATTGGGCAAACCGTTTTTGATTCAAACGGTAAAAATATTGGCATGGTAATCGGCAAGGTAAGGCATACAGGTTTTGAGTTAGAAGGCTCTGAATTAGAAGGTTCTGAGTTAGAAGGTCATGAGCCAGCAGCAAATAACCCAACCCACTACCGGTTGCTCATATGTACATCGCTCTTTGAGCCTGACAGTGGCAACCTGTTTCTTGATAAACAATCTCAGCAACCGCTACAACGTCAATTACTCCCTTACAGTATCGCTCAATAACGCTACTAAATAGGGTGAATGTTGATAAATGTGCACCAAATAAAGTAATCACGGTCACACAGAAAAGCCAACTCGTCGCCCTATCAATAAAGTGGTAATATTTTTTGCAAAGCCTACCTTTTAAAGATATGACGCAAAGCTTGCAAAATAGTTAATGCAACGCATTAGATGTTCGAGCCAAACAGAGCCTAAAAATGAAACTGATCGCTTATTTATCCACCATTTCTTTGCTGTATTTCCCTGCGCTTGCCAACGCACTGTCGCCTTTTAAAGATGAAGAGGGCAATACTAAATGGCAGTATGTTGCCAATTTTTCAAGCAGTGTACTGATTTTAACGTTGTTGGTGGTTTCAGCCTTTCTCTTTATTGCTCATCGAAAGGCGGCCAAATCAAACCGTGAACTGACAGATATTAAAGCGACGCTCGAAGATAGAGTAGCAAGGCGCACGGCAACGCTCGAAAGCACAACAACACAACTTGCTCAGAGAGAGACCTATATCAAAAGCATTGTTGATTCGATGCCTTTAATGCTGATTGGCCTCAATAAAGACATGGCAATTACGCAATGGAATCGTGTTGCAGAAGAAATTACAGGTCGCCCATTTGATACGGTGTCAGGGCTCAATCTTTGGGAAGCCTACCCGACTATCACGCTCACTCAGGCTCAAATTGAAAAAGTCATGGAAGATGGGAATACCACAACCATCAAGCATAGCCAGCGTGGGCAGTACTATTTTGACATCACCCTTTATGCTCTCAGTGAGCAAGAAGAAACCGGCATAGTCATTCTTGTTGATGATATTACTAAGCAAATGAAGGCCGAGAACCAATTAGTCGAACGCAATAAAATGTCAGCAATGGGTGAACTAGCCTCCGCAATGGCGCATGATATTAACGTGCCATTGCAGAGCATTTTAAACTCAGTTAACGTGCTAAACGAGCAGGTTTCAACCAGTGATATTGAGCACAAAAAAACACTGCAGTCTGTTTTGGAAAAAGCACAGCATGGAGGCGAGCAAGCCTCTGCCATTGTGAGCAATCTACTACTTTTTGCCAGCAGCCACCGAGACAACAAGCAGCTTTCTAATATCAGTGCCATTTTGAATCACAGCATCGATGTGGCTAATAACCTCTACTCTCAGCCGAATGGCCTGCGCTTTAGTAATGTCACGGTACAGCGTGACTATGCTACGGATGTGCCTGATGTGCTTTGTTACGCAAGTGAAATGCAGCAGGTCTTTTTACGCTTATTACGCCATGCTTTTTATGCATTATGCGAGTGTGCACACGGAACGGGTTTTGTACCGATTATTCGAGTTGAAGTGGGTAATTTCTACGATTCCGTTTGGATCAAAATTCAACACAATGGTAAAGGTTTGAATCCAGAAGAGCAGCAAGATATTTTTGAAGCCTTTTTCTCAAATACCTCAGCCGATTCTGCTTGCCCTGTTGAACAACGACTTTCGTATTCACACTTTATCGTCACTGAACACCATAAAGGCCAAATTGCTGTCACATCCGATAAAGAGGTTGGCACAACATTCCATATTCAAATGCCTTTGGAACCTTTTTAACCCTATCGCTTTTGCCAAGCACTAACTACGTAGCAATAAAAAAACCACGCAATCTAGCGTGGTTTTTTATTGTGCATCACCTAAATAATTCATCACTTTATCTGAAACATTTAGTTGATGGATGTTTAATATGCAGCCAACGTTTTCGCATTCGCCTCAAGCTCAGATGCCTTATCAGAAGATATCACCCAAACTTCGACACGATCATTTTTTACAGCCGAACGACCTTGGTCACTCGCAACACGCATATCATCCCCAAAGCCAATAATCGATTGCGTACGAATATCATAACGACTGAGGGCTAATCGCACAGCACTCGCACGCAAACGTGATAAAACCACTGCACGGCTTTCTGTCGATTCGACATTACTGAATCCCACCAACTGCACAAGCAAATCACGTGAATGGTGTATGCGCAGGTAACTCACTAAACGTTCAATATCTTGCAACGCCTTGTTGTCGAGATCTGCCTGACCGCGCTTGAAACGGAAGTTAATGCTTAAACGCTCAGCAACGCGAGACAGCTCCTGATATTCATCAGGGCCAGAATCTATTTTTACACTCAAGCTTTTAGGGTTTTGCGAGATAAAACCAATGTACTCAACAATGCTTTGGCCTGCTCGGCTTTGAGTAAACGCAATAAACTCACTCACGTACGTATTGTGTGTATTAGGGGGCGAATACATAAATAAACGGCGTGAAAGAGGGTAATCTTCAGTTGCAACAAACACTGTTTCAGGCAGCAAAGGCGTTGTATTGTTATCATTAATCGCTAGGGGTCTTGCATTGCGAACAGATGCTAAACCAACAAACCCTATTGCACCCTCATCTTGCGATACACGGTCAGATAAATCATCATTGGATGCAAAGCGCGCAGCACGACCTGATAAGGTATATTTCTTTTGCAGTACTAAGCTTTTAAACGTATCAAATGTGCCTGAGTTACTGTCCCGAGAATACAAAGTAATGGCTTTATCAGGGCCGCCAACGGCTTTCCAATTGTGAATTTTTCCCGAAAAAATCTTCGCCACTTGATCAACTGACAACTGGGTAACCGGATTCGAGGGGTGAACAATAACCGCCAAGCCGTCGATAGCCACAATATGCTCGGCATTAAATGCCGTCATATCACCAAAGCCTTTTAAACGGGTAAATTCACTCTTTTTAATACGACGAGAAGACATTGCCAAATCAGCCTGATTGGATTTCAAGCCTTTAAAACCTGTACTCGATCCATGAGCATGAATATCAATGTACACCTCATGATTAATATTTTGGCCTTTAACACGATATTCGTTATCTCTCAATAACGGTTCGATCACAACGCTCTCGGCACCCTTAGCACTTAAGTATGATTTTGCCCACTCAGGAGCTAAATGCGCACCTATGGTATTTGAGCCTTGCAATGTAAACAATTTTCCTTGTTCTTTACTGGTAAATCCATCCACCTCAGCAAATGATGGCGCCATCAATACACTCATCATTAAAACCAGCAAGACACGAAACCCCACTATTCGGGCCGTGGCAGGAAAACATTTCATAGAATCAAACACCTCTATTGTCAAAAAGGCGCATATTAAACATGATGTATGACAAAAGTAAAATAGTATAAAAGACTTTAATAGTATATTTGTACAAAGAATGTATGAATCTAAACCCAGACTTTTATATTACTTTTTAAAATATGGTGTAGTAAAAAATTAATCCTAGACGATTTCAAACAGCGTGCTAGCATCCGAGAGTGAATTAACCATCAGACTCATACCCCATGCTATCGATACACTGCACTCACCCCCCTTATCACGATAAAGCAATGGCAGTATCCCAAGCTTTAGGCTGCGAGCTATTTTATTGCGAACCATCCGCTGGCAGCAGTAGAGGGGAAGATAGACTTAAAAAAGGCAACGCCGAAGCACCCTATCAACTCACATTCACCCCGAGCGGCGTCGCACTTCAAAGCAGCGATAAAAAACAAAAGCCAATATCCGTAGATTGGCATACGGGGTCAGCAGAACATCGACGGAAATTTGGCGGCGGCAAGGGCCAGATGATCGCCAAAGCGGTAGGTCTGCATCAAGCTAATAATCTAAGGGTGCTGGATGCAACAGCGGGTCTAGGGGGCGATGCCTTTGTTCTAGCAAGTCTCGGTTGCAACGTCACACTGCAAGAAAGATCACCCATCGCTTATGCTTTACTTGAAGACGGGTTAGAAAGGGCTCGCCAGTATTCCATCGAGACGCATGATGATGCCCTGAGTGACATACTTCAGCGCATGACACTTGCCCACTGCAACAGCATTCAAGGGAAGCTTGAGAATATTGACGTTGTCTACCTCGACCCCATGTTTCCAGAAAGAAAGAAAAAGGCCGCCGTTAATAAAGGGATGAAAGCATTCCATGCTCTTATTGGGTCGGATGACGACGCAGATGTTTTGCTCACACACGCATTACAACAACCGATCAAAAGGGTTGTTGTAAAACGACCTCGTATTGCGCCACATTTAAAGGATTTAGAGGAGGGGCGGCAGCCACATTACAGCCTAGAAGGTAAATCTTCGCGGTTTGATATTTACGCCCTGCACACACTAACAAAATAATAGCGCAGACTTTAAAACAATATCATGAAGGCGCTAATGCACTGAGGGCTAAAATTTGCGCAATGCCGATAATTTGAGTGGGTGAAAGATTAATAAACTGCACACCAGACCACGCCATGGATGAACCACTTTGATCAACCCATAAACATTCAATATTTAACTCAAGCGGCAAACTACTAATCAGTGGTTTGCTCTGCAAGTAATGAGAATGATCTGATGAGGGTCTGATTAACTCTGCTTCAGGCTCTGTTTTAAACCCTGTTTTAAGCTCTTTCTTAAATTCTGCTGTAAAAGCTGTTTCAGACAATGAAATAGATGTGGTATCAGATGCCACCAGTGGATTCTGACCCAGCAACAGCAAGCCGCTCTCACTGATATTAACCACCTGCCCAAGAGGCAGGTGGTTATCGCAATGTGTCACCCAAATTGTTTTAGGGGGTAAATAGCGTAGATGCCCGCGCCGCTCGTCTAGAGTCATGGCTAAGAAGCAGTCTTAGCGTGATCAGGGTTCATATTTTGATAGATGTTTTCAAGCGCACGCTCAAAGAAAGGCTTCGCACTACCGGAGACAATATGCGCTGTTTTGGCAATCATTTTGCGAGCAAGCTCTAGGCCCGTTAGCATGGCCTCTTTTTTACCTACCTGATTAACCAGCATGTAATGCATCGTTCGCGAGTTATACCAAGCGACCTTCAATCGACGTCCGCCATCAAACTCAAACCACGTACCAAACTCAATCTGCTTAAGACCGTCTACAACGCGTTGCTCTTCTGCAGTTATGGGCTTGTACGCCGCTTCTGCTGGCACTGCGCTACGCTTTTCTTCAACTACTTTTTTGGCTTCTTCTTGAACGGGCTCAGGCTCGGGCTCAGGTTCACGCTGCGCAATTGCCGCTTGAAGTAGGTCAGTGATCGAATTAACAAGCTTTTCGCCTTTACCCGAGTCATAACCAATGACTTCAAACGCTGCAAAAATATCTTTTCTCAAGCGCTCAATCAGCTCTTTTTGAACTTGCACATCATGCGGGTCATCCCGGTGCTCCATCCCCCAGAGAATATCATCAATTAATTCAAGCGCGCCTTCCCACTGTTCAGATTGATCGCCGTAACGCAAAAGGCAAAATGATAAATAATCGAACCATGGCTGGAGCAAAAACAACAACAAAGAAGATGGCAACTCTTTATCTTCTGTACGCTCCATGACTTCTTGATTGACGCGCTGCTTCACTTCGCGAAGCTTCTCTTCGCCTTCGGCCTTTTCAGCAGCACGCTTTTCCATCAGCTCTTGGCGACGCACAATGTTCTTAGTGTAATGATTAAAATCCAGCAAGACCTCGGTAATCACACGCACATCATTCGTAAACTCATTGAGCAAACGATCCACTGTCTCACGGATTTTTTCGAGCATATTATGCTGAACCGAACCATCATTACCAATCCAGCGAATACCGGCTTCAGCAAGGTTATTGAGTAAAACGCGCGCAGGGTGATCAGGCTTTTCAAAAAAGCCCGGATCAATAAACGCTAATTTTAAGAACGGCGTATGCAGGTAGCTTAGCGCGGCCTTGATAGAGTCAGGCAAATTATCATCACGCAAAATATACTCAAAGATACGCCCAACTAAATCAATTGCGTGCATATCCGACTCAGCAACCCGGCCGTCTTTACCTAAGTGCTGCTGTAGCTGCTGCTGTGCCGCAGCAATATTCACCGGTGCTAGCACCTGCCCTGCGCCTGTCAGAGGCATGCCAATCATTGCCATTGATTGCAATTGTATGGCCTGCAACGCATCAATCATTTGCTGATGATTAAAAGGGTTAGCAAGTGGCGAGCCTATCGGTTCTGGACCACGCGCCATATCAGAAAGCGTTTTTTGTAAATCTTTAATCGCACCAAGTAAACTGTTTTGATATTGCTCTGACGATTCATCGTTACCCGATAGCGCGCGCGCTTCGCCTTCGATACCCTCACGCTTGGCCACTTTGGGCTTACTCTTGCGATACTGCAGATCCGACATTAAACCTGCATCAGCAAGATACTGGTTAGTATCGGCTACGATATCAGTGGAGACTTGATGAAGCTGTTCAGAAAACGTATTAAGAGCCGTTTTAGCAGCATCAATATTCATTGGAATGAGTTTGCACGCTTTACGCAAAGACTCGCACAATTGAACAGGTGATGAAGGGTTACTGACTTCACGCACTGGCTCACCGCCATTAATCAGCGCCATGCGTTGATTAAGTGCCCAAAGAGGCTCAGCGAGTGCAGTGTCGACAACTTGAACAATACGAGAGAGTATTAATGATTCTTCAAGGTCAAGATTGTCAACAATCGACAGCTCATCGCCATGGCCTGTATTAAGCTCAGTACACAGTGTTTTTTGTTTGAATTTAACAAAGCCTTCTGCAACATAGCCCGAGAAGTACTCTTCAAGCTCAACGCGGTTTTTTTGAAAGAGTCTTTGAATGCCACTAATTTCTGCAACTTCTTGATTAGATTTTGCCTCATCAATTTGCACATCAAAAGCATGACTGAGCGCTTTCATATAGGGCGAAAAGCAGTTACGAGCATGTTCAACGGCAATAGCCTGACAGCGCTTGAGGTGCTCAAGGGATTTTTCAGGCGTTAATGGCGCCTGCCGTGCAGTGGTAGTGGTAGTGGTAGTGGTTCGTTGGGCACCACCTTGTGCATGAGTTACTTCATCATTTATAAGCCTAGACATAGCCTTGCCTCAAATTCTCCAGCGTTATGTTTTGATAGCACCTGATTATCAATAGCCAAACACTTCATACCAATACCTAAAAGGGTGTGTATTAACATGAACGACTTTACTGACATCGAGTCAAACAGCGCTCTCAAATGGGTTGATCCCCGTTAAGAGACCACTAATCAGTATAAGCAAATATCTACCCGATTTTATGACTATAAGTATACTTTAACACCATAAAAAAGTAGTAGGTTTATGCTTTTAAAGCATTTTCAATGCCTTAAATGCGCTTTTTCATGAGCAAATGAAGTTCGTGTGATACAGATCGCGCATGATTGCTTATACTGCCCTCTATTGCAATCATGATGAGCACAAAAAATGAACAACTATGGTATTTATGCGATTGGTGCCGCACTAGTCGATACGGAGATTCAGGTAGATGACCATGACCTGAAAGCGATGGGTATTGACAAAGGACTCATGACACTGGTGGACAGCAATCGACTGCAAGAACTCATCGAGCAAATGCCCGATAAACTCGCAGTCTCTAAGCTAGCATGTGGTGGTTCGGCCGCAAATAGCGCAATTGCCGCGCAATACTTTGGCACATCGACCTATTTTAGCTGCCAAGTGGCTAACGATGAGCAAGGCACATTTTATGCGAATGACTTATTACGTGCGGGTGTTGCAACCCAAGCACTCAAGGATGCACGCGATGGGATAACCGGCAAGTGCTTAGTGCTGATTACACCCGATGCAGAGCGCACTATGAATACCCACTTAGGTATTAGCGAATCCCTTTCTGTCGATAATATTGACACTCAAGCGCTTGCTGCATCACGCTTTGCGTATATCGAAGGGTATTTAGTTACCTCACAAACCGGTAAGCCTGCTGCCATTCGCGTGAGAGAAGAAGCGCAAAAGCATAATGTAAAGGTTGCAGTAAGCTTATCTGACCCAGGCATTGTGGAATACTTCAGAGAAGGGCTTCAAGAGATCATTGGTGATGGCATTGATTTGATTTTTTGTAATGAAGCCGAAGCTCTGGCTTTTAGCCAAAGCACCAAGCTAGAGGATGCGATTGACGCACTCAAACGCGTTTCAAAATGCTTTGTCATAACCCGAGGAAGTGAACCCACTTTAGTATTTGATGGCAACGAGGTGCTCTCTGTAGCCGCTCAGAACGTTAAAGCTATTGATACCAATGGAGCGGGCGATATGTTTGCAGGCGCTTTTCTTGCCGCTCACCAGCAAGGGCACTCATTTACTCAAGCAGCCGAATTCGCTAACAAGGCAGCAGCACAAGTGGTCAGTCAATACGGCCCTCGCTTGCAGCCCGAGCAATATGAGGCATTAAAGGCGCTTTTATAAGCGACTAAGTCATAACCCCTTCATAGCTATAACCAACCATAGCTATAACCAACCATAGCCATAAACAGTGAAGCTAAACTACAGACGCCGGCAAATAGAGGCCTTCTAAGAGTCTAATTTGAAGGGCCCAACTTAAAAGGGCCTAACCTAAAAAGGTCTAACTTAAAGGGTCTAGGTTAAAAAACACATCAGGAGTCTGTGCAGTGCATATTTATCTATCAACATGCACTGCATCGGCTTTGTTTAGCTCTTTTCTTTTGTCGTATTTCTTTTAATTGCTCAGAGCATTTAACAAGCAGCTTTGCTATCCCTTCTGCATTAACTCTCGCAGATTAATGATCGCAGCATTCGCACGGGCAATATAACCTCCCATGACTAAAGAATGATTCGCTAA
>CALIUX010000243.1 GCA_938048505.1 uncultured Pseudomonadales bacterium | reverse complement strand
TATTCACTGACGACACTATCGATGCTTACATTGCTCTTAAGCAAGAAGAAGTTGAGACCTTAAACATGACAACTCACCCTGTTGAGTTTGAAATGTACTACAGCGTTTAATTGAGAGCGCTTAATCGTACACGTTAAAACGGTACGATTAAAAACATAAAAAGCCGGCACTTAAGCCGGCTTTTTTGTGGGCGAAAGAAACAGCAAATCAAACACAAAACCGCAAGCCTTAATCAAAGATAAGGCTTTTTAAAGCAGGCCCCCACCGCCGCTTTGCGCGATCATAAATACGGAAAGAACCGTCATCATCCCAAACCGTGCCAGGTATGCCCATTTCTTTTTGCAATTCGACATGCGCTTTTAAATAACGGAGCCGATCAGCTGATGAGCAGGTATTACCAGGCTTATGAACATCATACAAAGCCGCGCCAAACTCATTCACCGTGACGGGAATATTCTTCCTCGCAGACCAGTCAGCAACCGCTTGGTAAATATCTCGCAGTGCTTGATAGTCACTCTCAGTTCCCCAGCCTGTTACACACAGACCCGCAAATGGCCACGGATCATAATTATGGTAATTACCAATCAAATACGGATCATCAGGGATCGCCGCTTTTAATAAGCTAGAATAAGGCGTAAAGCCATTCCCTGAAAAAATAACCGGGCGTGTTGGGTTGGTTTTGCGCATCGTTTTCAATAGTCGAATATTGAGTAAATCGACTTGCGCAACCGTCATGCCCTCAGGCTCGTTCAAAATTTCAAATAGCAAACGATGAGGCTTATTTTGAAAGCGCTCAGCAACCTGCTCCCAAATCGCATTAATACGCTCAAGGTCTTGATCGGTATAGCTTTCTTTTAACCACTTTTCATGGTGGGCATTCAGGATCACGTAAATATCATGCGATAGCGCCCAATCAATTGTTTTTTCGACACGCGCCATCCATTGCTCGTTAACCGTATAAGGGGGTCTTTGTTCTGTTCGGCCACCCCAAGTCACCGGTATTCGCACATGGTTGAATCCCGCAACTTTGAAATCACGGAAATAATGCTCTGCTTCATGCTGCGCGCCCCAATCTTTCCCTGCGGGCACATCCAAGGTATTACCTAAATTGATGCCAATGCCCATACCTTCGACAATATCACTAGGCGATAGCGTATTGTCTTCTTGGGAGCGAAACTCAATAAAATCCAGCCCAATCCAACCTGGCTTATCACTTTGTGATATCGAGCTTTCAATACTCAACCTTAAAGTCTGCTCGCCCCCTGCAAAGTAGACGTCCTTGAGAGAGTATGTTTGCCACTGGGTCGTTAGCGGGCTCAATGCACCAACCGCTTGACCATCGATACTCATCACTACTTGAGAAGAGTGCTCAACATCCTCTTCAGCAGATTGCCTAAGGCTCAAGCTCAACGTGTAGAGACCCGCCCCCGTGATACTTAAAGAGTATTCAATATATTCAGATGGCATCATGTGAGAAACATAAGTGCTACCAGACGCACGATTATCCGCCGAGATATCAACAGGCTCTGCTCGATAATCTGAATCACCTAACTGAAGATCAGTATCAAAAAAGGAGGTGGCACAAGCATCAAATTTTTCTGCCTCTAAGCGAATACGGCTATTGCCAGTATCCAGCGATAGGGGCTGGTGCTTCCAAGCACAATTCTTAGGCGATACTAAAGGTGAATCGGTAAGTGATGACCTAGAGCTCGACAGAGTAGGAGCTGAAGGACTCGATGAGATTGCGCTCAATAAGACAGTACGAGAAGACGCTTGAGGGCTATTGCTCGCGTCATTATCACCACAGCCCATTATGACCAGCGGCAACAATAAGATATGCGAGAAGCGATGGTGAAGGAGTTTACCTATTTTCATTATTACCCTTTTTCAGGTCAGATCAAAAAGGCACTTTGCCTCTAATTTAGGCTAACAACCGTATCATTACCCCGTGCTTGTGGCGGCTCAAGTCTCACCGAGTCAAAACGGAGCTTTATTTGAGACGTCTTAAAAAGCGCTTTAGCTTTGATTATTACCCGTTAAGAACTTGGGCTTACTATGAATTCACTTTTTGACTCGCCTCACCATGAGACGCCCGGTACTCACTGGGTGTTGCAGATGCATACCGTTTAAAGAGGCGATTAAAGCTAGGTTTGCTATTAAACCCAGCTTCCTCAAAGACACGCTGTACCGACCACTCAGGCTGATCAAGTAATAAGGCTTTTGCGCGATCGACCCTCGCCCGATTCACTAACTCAAAAAAATTATGCCCCAAGCAGTGATTAATCAGCTGCGAAACCTGCCTTTCAGGCAAGTACATAGCTTTGGCAAACTGCTCTAATGTTAGCTCAGGATCAAGGTATAGCTCACGGCTATACAGTAATGTTTTTAAGCGATTGGCTTCAGCCTGATCAAGCGCTGTCGGAAAACCCGATGCTTTTTCATTCTCCGATGGCTTAGGCTGCGGCATGACAAGGTGCGACTTCAACAAACTATAAGATACAAGGGAGGTAATAAAGGCAAAGCTGAGATAGTTGAACAGTAAGCTCAATGCATGGCTGACAAACAATAACGATAAGCTCTCAGCAATTTTAGCTAAAAGCATAAACACCCATAAACCGACATACCCCCAAGCCACCATCTTCAACCAGATAGGCTCAATGCGGCTTGCATCCGAATACGACTGTCCTAGAGAAACAGTATGCTGACGCATGAAACGAAGCACTAATGCACCATAGCCTAAGGCACAAAACGTGACAGCCCAATTAAACAAAACGAAGAAGTGGCTGCGCAATAAAACGCCATAGTCATAAAGGCCTAGCTGCCACTGCGTATAACCCAACTCCCAGATAACCATAAAGACAAGCACAAGGTAGAAAGGTAAGGGCCAAAAATACTGAATATAACTCCTTGAGAACTGCTTGCCCGTTAACTTAGCGCGTATATAACCATAAAGCAGCGGCCCTTGAATCCATGCAGCCCACTTGAACGCCCAAAAAGGCCATATACCCAGTGCAGATGCGATAACTTGCTTGAGGGGGGTAGACCAATAAATCAATATATCAGTCGCCTGCAGCGCAAAAGAAAGCAGTAATAAAGATAACCAGCCATAGCCTTTACCAGCCGTCTCTCTTAATGATAATAAGATGAGGATGAGTAAAGCGCATTGGGCGACCACCAACAGAAGCGCTAAGTCGTTAATGTTAAACAGCGGTGTACCCATAGTTTTTCATCACACTCTTTTAAAACCATAACCTAAAAATACGCTAAAGGGCCGTACTGTACATTTTTTAACGGATTTTCGCAGCGTTTCATGCCACTATAATAAAAGTGTACTCAACAGGTTATTTTGTGAAATTGAAACAAATGCTTTTCTTACGTGTACTACTCTTTAGCTGGCTGGCTGGCATAGCGGGAGTAGCCAGTGCGGCACCGGAGCGAGCCCAATGCCAAGGAGACTGTGTGCCTATTGGCCAGTGGAGCTTCCGGCTGAGCCTTGGCTACGGTATGCGCAGTAACCCTGTAATTAATCAAGATGACATAACATTTGTGGTCGTACCTGAGTTTAATTACTACGGTAAACGCTTCTTTATTGATGATTATGACGTAGGTTACACGTTATATGATAAGGGGAATCATCAACTCAATGGCATATTAATCACCCCAGGTTTTGAGCAGAACTTTTTTAACCGTCTCAACATCAGTCACTTTAGTTTGAAGCAAAGTGAAGTCAACGCTGACAGTGTTGATGCGTCACAAGATCGGCCACAAGCCGAAAGCAACATTAAACTCAACAAACGCAGAACAGCAGGCTTATCGGGAATCGAATATGTCTATATTCACCCTAACTTTGACTGGCAAACTCAAATCCTTCAAGACGTCACCAAGATTCATCATGGCCAAAAGGTTCGTACCGCAATTAGCATCCCGTGGCAGCAAGGTAAAAACCATTACAAATTTAGTACCGGGCTTTTTTGGCAAAGCCACAAACTGATTCATTACTATTATGGTCTTGAGGCCAATGAAGTAAGCGACCCAAACTTGATCTACCAAGGCGGATCCAGCACAGCCGCTTTTATAAAAGGCGAATGGGAAAGGCACATCAACAAACGTTGGAGCATCCGAGGTTTAGTATCGTATAAGTGGCTCGGTCGCGGTGTAACAGATAGTCCGCTTGTTGAAGATAAGAATGTTACAACGGGCTTTGTTGCGGGGGTGTATCATTTTTAATTACACCTCGCTTCGCTTACTGTGGCTTGGTTGCTGCGGGAGTATGCTCTATTGGAGCTCTCTTACCAGCCACGCCAATGATTATTTATCGAGCGCCCTCTCCTCTAAAAGCTCCCCGCTGGTGAGCTTTACACTTAAACCCAGAGTGTGCGTTTTAAGAGATCAGAACGAATCGTGTCAAGACGAGATCCATATTTCTTGGCAAGCAGAGGAATCGATGAGTATCTGCTTATATCAAAAAAGAAGTAAGAATCCATTAGCCTGCTGGCAGGAGGTCAATGCGGGTGAGCATATTATGGCGCTCAACACTCAACAGAGCTTAGCGTTTCTCTTAAAAACGGCACAACAAAATACCGTTCTGGCCAACGAAACCTTTGAAGTGGTGCATGATCAAAAAAAATTCCGCCGAGCAAGGCGTAATGCATGGGCCTTTTTTTAGATTTATAGTTTTAGGCCCATAGTTTTAGATTCATTGCTTTAGACTCATAATTTTATGATTAATAGTTTTATGACTAATAGCTTTAATCTAGACCTGTTTTCATCGCTCCATTTATTTAATAAAACATGAACCAACAGACATTATGACGCATGCAAAAGTACTCTTAGCCGAAGATGATAATCGATTGGCACAGCTTGTTAGTACTTATCTAAAACAAAACGGTTTTGATGTTGTACATGAAGCATCGGGCTTTAATGTTGAATCAGCAGTCCATGCAGCGTCACCTGATCTACTCATTTTAGATATTGGCTTACCAGGAAAGAGTGGGCTTGATATCTGCCGCGACATTCGCCCTATATTTGATGGCCCTATTTTAATGCTAACGGCTAGAAACAGTGATGCAGACCAAGTCTTGGGGCTTGAGTATGGAGCAGATGATTACGTCATTAAACCTGCAGACCCTCGAGTACTACTAGCGCGTATACGTGCCTTACTGCGTAGAAAACCCAGTGACAAATCGGCAAATGAAAGCGCACTGCAGTTTAATAAACTAGAAATACGCTGCGCGCAGCGCCAGGCGCTACTCGAACAGGAAACACTTTCTCTCTCTAGTCATGAATTTGATTTACTCACAGAGCTGGCACGTAATGCTGGCACAGTATTAAGCCGCGAGCACCTTTTTAAAACCGTTTATCATCGTGAATACGACGGGCTTGACCGCTCTATCGATGTTCGTATTTCGCAATTACGTAAAAAAGTGCATGATGACGGAGACGACCCTAAACGGATCAAAACCATATGGGGAAGAGGATATTTATTCGTTGCAGAAGCTTGGTAAAAGAGCGAAATGAATCGAACTTTTTTATCGCTTTATCTGTTAATTGCCATTTTTGTAGCGTTAATGGGGTGGGGGTTAGACAAGGCGTGGCAATACTTTAGCCCTGCGCCAATGGTGACTACAGCACAACAAGATCTACTTACCTTAATTGAAAAACACCTCAAAGAGCACGATTCAATTAGCGACCTTCGCAAGCATATCAGTGGCCGTATTATTTTACTCTCTTTAGATGATTTTGCTGATTCACAATTTATGGATGAATTGGCATCTGGTATGCCGCACATCATTCATAATAGCCAAAACGAGGTACAGATCTACAAGCGTATTAACGGATCAACAACTATTATCAGGTTATCCCTACCGTCACAGCATCAACCTCAAAACAACTATGTCTATGAGATTTTACTCACTGTATTTTATATCTCGATTGGTTTAATTGTTTTTATTTGGGTATGGCCATTAATGCGAGACGTTAAAAGGCTAGAGCAGCATACGCAATACGTTGGGCGTAATGCGCTGCCAGAGCCGGTTACAGTTATGCCAGGCTCTGCAGTAAACAACTTAGCACAAGCCTTCAACCGGATGGCAGAGCGGATCAAAGAGCTATTAGCCAGCCATAAAGAAATGACTTACGCCGTCAGTCATGAATTGCGCACGCCTCTTGCAAGAATGAAATTCGCGTTAGCCATGCTACAAGAGCAAGCTGAAATATCCGCAAACTCATCAGAAAAAGAAGAAAATGACCACACTACAAGCTTAATAAAAGATGTAGAAGAGATGGACGCGCTTATCACACAGCTTCTCAGTTATGCAGGTTATGAACATAAAAACGGCCCCCTTAATCAAGAAAGTGGAGATATGGCTTTTTTGGTTAATGAACTGATACGCAGAGCAAAAGCCAGTCATAAAAGTAGCGATATTACCGTAACGCTCAAGACAGAAAAGAATGCGATGCAAATGCAGTGTGAATGGCACCTTATGGAACGGGCCATCTTCAATTTAATTCATAACGGATTACGATTTGCCTCATCACACATTATCGTAGAGCTCTATGCTAATGACGCGCACTATAAGATTACAGTAGAGGACGACGGGCCAGGTATACCACCAAAGGAACAGGAACGTATTTTTGAGTCATTTATTCGGCTTGATTCAGAAGAAAATGCGCAAACAAGAGGGTTTGGCTTAGGGTTAGCAATCGTACAAAGAGCCCTTAAATGGCATAACGGCAACGCTAGCGTCAGTATGAGTGAACTGGGCGGGGCAAAATTTGTGCTTGAGTGGCCTAAAGTTGAAGGCTAGGGAGATTAAGCTTTTATACCCTGACTAAACGGCGTGCTTTTTCTACAAAACGAAAAAGCATAAATAGAGAAAAAGCGATCAAATACCACCAAAACTCAGAGTAATCTGCACGAATCAACCAGAAAAAATGCAATAGCGCCAAGGCGTTAATAAAATACACTAATTTATGTAACCTAATCCAATGGCGCCCCATTTTGCGCCTTAATGTCTGCGCAGACGTTACCGCTAAAGGTACCAATAGCAGTAATGCCAAAAACCCTACCGTGATATAAGGACGATCTTTAATATCATCAATTAAAAATTCAAAATCCAAAGATAGGTCTAAGGTGAGATAAATTAAAAAGTGCATGACGATATAGCAAAAAGCATACAGCCCAAAATATTTACGCCATAGCATCACTTTTTTGAGTTTTAACTGCTTTATGGGCTTAAAATTTACAGAAGTCGGTAGCTTAACAAGAGGGGTAATGGCCAAACTCGCAAGTAATAATATCAAACCCCACTGCCCTGTCTCATGCGTTAAACGTTCAATAGGGTTTGCGCCCAATCCTGTTACACCTAAAAAAAGCATATACAGCAAGGGTAATAAGCCTAGCGCGTGCCCAATTAATTTAACGTTTTTCATTATCGCGCCAACTCAAAAACAGTTTTTCACACAGGCAGGAATTAAAAATATCGCTGTAAGTCCATGCCTTTATACAAACCAGCTACTTCTTTTTCATAGCCGTTAAACATGAGCGTTCTACGCTTGCGTAGCTCCCCAATACGGCGTTCTCTCGCTTGACTCCAGCGAGGGTGGTTTACCGCAGGGTTAACATTAGAATAAAAGCCATACTCTCGTGACTGTAATTGATTCCAACTGGTTTCGGGCTGCTCACTCACAAATTTAATTTTGACAATGGATTTAATACTTTTAAAGCCGTATTTCCATGGCACGACTAAACGTAATGGCGCACCATTTTGATTGGGTAATACTTTGCCATACAACCCAACGGCCATAAAAGTAAGAGGGTTCATTGCTTCGTCCATACGCAACCCTTCACGATAAGGCCAACGAATCGAACGCCCTCGCTGCCCCGGCAAAGGGCGCCCCTTGTCGTAGAGTGTTTCAAAGGCCACATACTTTGCATCGGTGGAAGGTTCAAAACGTTTTAATAAATCAGCAAGCGGAAAACCCATCCAAGGAATGACCATTGACCAAGCCTCAACACAGCGTAACCGATAGATTCTCTCTTCAAAGTCATGGGGTTTCAATAAATCTTCTAATGTCAGTTTGCCAGGTTTAGCACATAAACCCTCAACCGATACAGACCAAGGGTCAGTGATTAAAGCACTGGCATTCTTATAAGGGTCTGTTTTGCTCGTACCTAGCTCGTAAAAATTATTGTATTGGGTGATATCGTCAAAGTCGTTTAGCTTATCGTCAGCTACTATCGTTTTCTTAGCCGCTTTGGCTTTACGGATAAAATCTGGCGATGCTGGACTAGCAGTAACCGAAGAAGAAAGGCCAAGCATGCCAGCTGATGCAGCGCCTAATGCCAATGCATTAACAGCACCTAACCGCATAAAATCCCGACGACGGTAATAATCTGTTTCAGACGTCACGAAAGATTCTTTTAAACAAAAACGAGACATAAGGCCAACCCATCAAGCAAAATACATTTAAATATTAGATACGAGCTATTAAGCATAAATCAGGCAATCAAAGCATGCTTAACATAAGTATCACATGCCACATACCTATTATGGCTTGAATGGGCATGAAGAATTAGTTCTCATACTTTGCCCGCTCAGTTTTTTACATTCACGTTTTAATCAGAGCATTTCACGCCTGTTAAGTTGCAGCAGCCAGACTTATTCCGACAAAAAGCCACCGCTTTGCCGATGCCATAAATTTGCATAAAGGCCATCTTGCTTGAGTAATTCACCGTGTGTACCCTGCTCAACCACAACACCTTCATCCATAACAACAAGGCGATCAAGTGCTGCGATAGTAGATAAACGGTGCGCAATAGCAATCACTGTTTTCCCTTCCATTAATTGAATAAGGTTCTCTTGAATGGCACTTTCCACTTCACTATCAAGGGCAGATGTGGCTTCATCCAACACCAAAATCGGCGCATTTTTTAAAAGCACGCGAGCAATGGCAATACGTTGGCGCTGCCCACCACTTAGCTTTACGCCTCTTTCACCCACATGAGCGTGTAAGCCTTTCCGTCCTTTGGCATCTTTTAAGCCTAGAATAAAATCATAAGCATGTGCCTTTTTGGCTGCTGCAATCACATCATCCTCTGTGGCATCGGGCATCCCGTAAGCAATGTTATCGTAGACAGAACGATGCATCAGAGCCGTATCTTGTGTGACCACACCAATATGCTGGCGAAGGCTATCTTGCGTGACATGACGAATATCTTGACCATCTATTTGAATAGATCCTTGCTCAAGATCATAAAAGCGTAACAGCAGGTTAACCAGTGTCGACTTCCCTGCACCAGAACGTCCAATTAACCCAATTTTTTCACCCGGTTTAATATCAAGGTTAAAGCCCGTCATAACCTGCTTTTGATCATCGTAGTGAAAATCTACATCTTGATAATGAATACCACCAGAAGTGCACTTTAACGGATGAGCATTATCCGCATCATCGATGGTATACGGCTGGCTGAGCGTTTGAATACCGTCTTGTACTGTGCCGATATTTTCAAAGAGGCCACTGACTTCCCACATAATCCATTGGCTCATGCCATAAAGCCGCAAAATGACCCCTACAGCCGCAGCAATCACACCAACCGTAATAAAACTAAGAGACCATAAATAAAGGCACATAGCACACACAGAAAAAATTAATAACGCATTACTAATCCACACTGCTGTTTTTAACTGCACGGCTAAGCGCATCTGAGGGTAAACTGTTTCCAAAAAGCCCTGCATGCTTTCTTTTACATAATCAGCTTCACGCCGAGCATGACTAAATAATTTCACCGTATGAATATTGGTATAGGTATCCACCAAGCGGCCTGTCATCTCACTTCGTGCATTGGCTTGATGCATCGAAACACGCTTTAGCCTTGGCAAAAAATAACGCAAGATACCAATATAAGCGATTAGCCATACCACAAAAGGAATCATTAGTCGTAAATCAAGCGTGGCGACCATGACCAAGATGCCGCCAAAAAAGATGACGACATATAAAAAAACATCTAATAATTTAACAACAGTTTCGCGCACGGCTAACGCTGTTTGCATAACCTTCGTTGCAATACGACCCGCAAATTCATCTTGATAAAACCCCATACTTTGGCGCAACAAATAATTGTGTGCTTGCCAACGTACAGCCATTGGGTAGTTGCCCATCAATCCTTGATGCAAAAATACACCATGAAAGAATACACAGACAGGTAACGCAACAATAACAATAAATGCCATGTAGACTAAATCTTGACTGTGCTTTGCCCACAACTCCTCTGGAGAATAAAGACTTAGCCAATCAACCAAAACACCTAACATTCTAAAGAGCGACACTTCCATCAGAGCAACAAGCACACTAAAAAAAGCCATTGCAGCCAATAAATAACCGTAGCCTTTAGTGTAATGACGGCAAAAAGCCCAAAGTTCAGTAGGCGGTTGTTGCTTCTCGATGCGATGAAAAGGCTGGGTAATACGTTCAACAAAACGAAACATGGTTAACCCTAAAAACGGTATAAAAAATTTAAAAAGTAAAGAATGAAATGCTTAAATTTATAGATCAAGCATAAATGTGACAGGACCATCATTAACAAGAGAGACTTTCATATCTGCACCAAACTGCCCTTGTTCAACAAGACCGCTGTGCTTCTGTTTAAGCAATGTAACAAAGTCGTCGTAATACTCCTTTGCCAAATCGGGCGAAGCCGCACTCGAAAAGCCTGGGCGTAGCCCCTGCTTAGTATTAGCGGCCAAAGTAAACTGAGACACCGCGAGTATGCCCCCTTGCACATCTTGGATATTCAAATTCATTTTTTG
>CALIUX010000242.1 GCA_938048505.1 uncultured Pseudomonadales bacterium | reverse complement strand
CTGAGCCCTCGCGCTATAGCTTTGTTGATGATGCCGAAATTTTACGCCAAGCTGCCTTAGCACGCCGTAAAGTAAAAGCGGAAGAAGAGCGTATCGAAGCAGAACGTAAGCGTGAACGCTTAGAGGCCGAAAAAGCGAAAGCAGCCGAAAAAGCGAAAAAGCCTAAAGCTGCAGCACCTAAGGCGAACGCAACGCCTTCAGTTACTTCACCTGAAGAACTGGCTAAGAAAGTTGAAAACGAAAAGCATAAATACGGCAAGAAAAAAGTTGTGGCAACTGATGAGCCAGAAGATGCGCCCAAAAAGCACAACAAGAAAGCCGGTAAAGCGATTAAGAAAGCCGATGTGCCAGTGCCTAAGAAAGGTGCCGCTGCGTTAAGCTATCTTGATGAACTTGATGAAGAGCGTGGTAATGGCGGCTCGCGTAAAAAAGGCCGTCGCTCTGAACGTAAAGTCATTAAAATTGCAAACAAACACGGCTTTAAGAAGCCTGCAGGTAAAGTCGTGCATGATGTAAAAATACCTGAGTCGATTGTTGTATCAGAACTCGCTCAGCGCATGAATATCAAAGGCGGTGAAGTGGTTAAGCAGCTCATGAAAATGGGCACTATGGCGACTCTCAACCAAAGTATTGATCAAGATACGGCACAGTTGATCGTAGAAGAGTTAGGTCATAACCCTGTTTTGGTTAGCTCAGATGCATTAGAAGAAGCTTTCCAAGAAGAGATCATGCAAGCGAGCACGGGTAGCGAAGTTGCGCGCTCGGCTATCGTTACGGTTATGGGCCATGTTGATCACGGTAAGACATCTTTACTGGATTATATTCGTAAGGCTAAAGTCGCCTCGGGTGAAGCTGGCGGGATTACTCAGCACATCGGTGCATACCGTGTACCAACTAGTCAGGGTGAGCTGGCTTTTCTTGATACGCCAGGTCACGCCGCGTTTACAGCGATGCGTGCGCGTGGTGCACAGTGTACAGATGTTGTGATCTTGGTTGTTGCGGCTGATGATGGTGTTATGCCACAGACAGAAGAAGCTATTCAGCATGCTAAAGCGGCGGGCGTGCCGTTGGTTGTTGCAATCAATAAGTGTGATAAAGAATCAGCTGACCCTGATCGTGTTAAAAACGAATTAGTAGCAAAAGGTGTTGTGCCTGAAGATTGGGGCGGTGATACACAATTTATTCAAGTGTCTGCTCATACAGGGCAAGGCATTGAGCAATTGCTCGAAGCCGTTGCACTGCAAGCCGAAATTCTTGAGCTTAAAGCTGAAGTCGGCGTGCCAGCGCGTGGTGTTGTGATTGAATCACGTATGGAAAAAGGCCGTGGTGTGGTAGCGACTTTACTGGTTCAGGCTGGTGAGCTTCGCAGTGGCGATATCTTACTTGCAGGTCAAAGCTTTGGTCGTATTCGTGCAATGAGCAATGAGCGCGGTGAAAAAGTTACTGAAGCAGGTCCTTCAACACCAGTAGAAATACTCGGTTTGGCCTCAGCGCCTGAGGCGGGTGATGAATTTGGTGTTGTGCCTGATGAGCGAAAAGCACGAGAAGTCTCTGAATTCCGTGCTGAAAAAGAGCGTCAAGAGCGCTTATCTCGTCAGCAAGCGGCTAAACTTGAGAATATGTTTGCCAATATGGGCGAATCAGGTGAGAAGAAGATCCTCCCCATTGTTCTCAAAACGGATGTGCGTGGTTCACTTGAAGCTATCTCTGCTGCATTGCTTGATATGGGTAATGAAGAAGTTGAAGTCAATATTGTTGGCGACGGTGTAGGTGGTATCACAGAGAACGATATCAACTTAGCGTTAACGTCAGGTGCCATTGTGATTGGCTTTAATGTACGTGCCGATGCCAGTGCACGTAACTTAGCTAACCGTGAGTCAATAGAATTACGCTACTACAGCATCATCTATCAGTTAATTGATGAAGTGAAAGCGGCACTCAGTGGCATGTTGGCGCCTGAGCGTGTTGAAGAAATTGTTGGCATAGCCGATGTGCGCGAAGTCTTCCGTTCGCCGAAGTTCGGGCAAGTTGCGGGCTGTATGGTAACGGAAGGTACGGTTTACCGTAATAAGCCTATTCGTGTATTGCGTGACAATGTAGTGATCTTTGAAGGTGAACTGGAATCGTTACGTCGTTTTAAAGATGATGTTGGCGAAGTTCGCAACGGTATGGAGTGTGGTATCGGTGTGAAAAACTACGATGTAAAAGTCGGTGACCAGATCGAAGTCTTTGATGTGAAAGAGGTTGCGCGTGAGCTATAAGCTTGCGTTGCTGCCTTTTCACTAGAGAATTTTATGGCTAGAGAATTTACGCGTTCAGATCGTGTAGCCGATGCAGTGCAGCGGCTACTCAGTCAATTGATCCCTTCAGAGATTCGTGACCCACGTGTTGGTATGGTAAATATCAATGATGTGGATGTTGCACGCGATCTCTCAATGGCAAAAGTCTACATCACGGTTGTGGGTGCAGAAGCCGATGCTTGTGAGCAAGCCGTTGCCATACTCAATAAAGCCGCCGGTTTCCTGCGTACGCTTATGAGTAAAGAAATGACCATGCGCACAACGCCTAAACTGCAATTCTTTTACGATGTGACCGCTCACCAAGGCCAAGCTTTAAGCAGCCTAATTGATAAAGCCGTTGCCAGCGACCAATCTAAGCAGCCATCACAAACTGATGACTCTGATATTGCGCCGAAAGAGGGTTAACCTTGGGTCGACGCCGTAAAAGTGGTCGCGCCGTTCATGGCGTACTCGTCTTATATAAGCCGCAAGGCTTATCATCTAATCAGGCATTGCAGCGTGCCCGTTATCTCTTTGATGCAAACCGTGCAGGCCATACTGGCGCACTTGACCCGTTAGCAACGGGCGTTTTGCCTCTCTGTTTTGGTGAAGCAACCAAATTTTCTCAATACCTCCTTGATGCAGATAAAGCCTATCGCAGCACATTTACTTTGGGGGTTAATACCTCAACATTAGACTCCGAAGGCGAAGAGCTAAGCCGGCGTAGCGGCTCGGATTTAACAGAAGCGCAAATACGTTCGGCTGTTTTGAGTTTTCAAGGTGATATTGAGCAAGTACCACCAATGGTCTCGGCCCTAAAGTTTGAAGGGCAACCCCTTTATAAGCTTGCTCGCGAAGGCAAAGAAGTTGAGCGCAAAGCTCGCCCCATTACAATCTATGCGATTACTGTACTGGATATTCGTTTAGGTGAGCACCCTGAGGTCGATGTGGAAGTATCGTGCAGTAAAGGTACTTACATTCGTAGCTTAGCGCAGGATGTGGGTGAATCTTTGGGCATTGGTGGGCATGTATCCATGCTTCACCGTACAAAAGCCGGCGCGTTTGATGAAAGCAATATGGTCACTTTGGAGTCATTAGAGGCACATAAAGGTGAAAATTCACCCGATGTACTCGATGAGCTCTTGGCGCCTGTTGATGCAACAATTAGCGATATTCCACAAATTGTTATAACTGAAGACCGCGCTCATTACTTTTGTCGTGGTAATCCGGTTGCTGTCGATAATCTCTATCAAGTCGCTGAACAAGGTGCTAAAGTGCGCGTTCGCAGCGAAGATGATCAGTTTTTAGGCGTTGCAGAAGTTTCTGAAAATTCACGCATTGCTCCTAAGCGTTTAGTTGTCTATAACTAAGCCTTATAACAAAGTTATTCAATGCGTTATCAAAGTCCCAGTTTTGCTGGCCTTGTGCTCAGCAAACCGACCTAACTGTCAATATGCATGGTTAGGCCGCGTATTTCCCTTTGGTGTGTCATTACATCAAAGGGTGCATATTTTTTAATAAATTAAGAGGATATTCCTATGGCACTCAGTGCTCAAGAAAAAGCAGTAATTGTTAAAGAAAACCAACAAGCAGAAGGTGATACAGGTTCACCTGAAGTGCAAGTTGCGTTGTTAACAGCAAACATCAACAAGTTGCAAGGTCACTTTGAAGGCAATAAGCAGGATCACCACTCTCGTCGTGGTTTGATTCGCATGGTAAACCAGCGTCGTAAGTTGTTGGATTACCTTAAGTCTAAAGACACCAGCCGCTATTCAGCGTTGATCCAAAAATTGGGTTTACGTCGTTAAGATGTGCTTTATCAAAAGTGCCCGCAATTGCGGGCACTTTTGTTTTTTAGTGAGTTGTTCTAGTGAGTTCTTTTAGCCGTTTTTTTAGTTGATGTTGCAGGCTGTTATTAGATTATTGTTCGGCCATTTTAATTCGATTGCTTTAACGAGTTGTTTTAAACGGTTTTTTTAAGTCGTTTTTTAATAACTGCTTTAATAGCGGTTGTAATAGTTTTAATAAAAGTTGGCTGAATCGAATAATGCCTTCGTCTTCGGCTTTTGTTTATTTCATGTCTATGTGATTAGCTGATATTGAAAAGCGCATAAGCTATCAGCATATTGCTAATCAATAGAGCAGATAGCGTGAACGCGTAATCACAAGCATGAAAGAACATGAAGTAAAAAGTGCAAGCAGTAAGATGTCACCAGTAAATCAATAGTTTTAATGTTAAATATAAAATTAGTTTGAAAAGAAAAAAGGATAAAAAATAGTGAATCCTGTTATTAAACAATTTCAATACGGTGATGACACCGTCACGCTCGAAACCGGGCGTATCGCTCGTCAAGCTACTGGTGCTGTTTTGGCCAGTATTGGTGAGACACGCGTACTCTGTACTGTTGTTGGCGCAAAAGAAGCCAAGCCTGGACAAGACTTTTTCCCTTTGTCTGTGCATTACCAAGAAAAAGCGTATTCTGCGGGCAAAATCCCAGGTGGCTTCTTTAAGCGTGAAGCACGCCCAAGTGAAAAAGAGACATTGACCTCGCGTTTGATCGATCGTCCTATTCGCCCTCTTTTTCCAAATGGCTTCTTAAATGAAGTGCAGGTTATTTGTACGGTTGTCTCGGCAGAGAAAAACGTTGATCCCGATATCTGTGCAATGATTGGTGTGTCGGCGGCTTTATCTATTTCGGGTATTCCATTTAATGGCCCGATTGGTGCCGCACGCGTAGGTTATACCCAAGACGGCGGTTACTCTCTCAACCCAACGTATTCTGCTCTTGAGCAATCAGAGCTCGATATGGTGGTTGCGGGTACGCAAGATGCCGTTTTGATGGTTGAGTCTGAAGCCAACGAATTACCAGAAGACATCATGCTGGGTGCGGTTTTATACGCACATCAAGAGCTTCAAGCGATTGTGACAGCAGTTGGTGAGTTGGTAAAAGATGCTGGCAAACCACGCTGGGAATGGGCGCCAGAAGAAACCAATACTGCGCTTTACAGCAAGATCCAAGATACCTTTGGCGATTCGGTTGCTGCGGCTTATCAAATTGTTGATAAAGCGAAGCGTTATGAGCGTTTAGGTGAGTTACGTACGCAAGCCGTTGCTGAGTTAGCGCTCGAAGAGAGCGAGATTTCAGCTGACGATGTGAGCGGATTATTCGCTAAATTAGAAAAATCGACTGTTCGTACTTCAGTTGTTGATGGCAAGCCTCGTATCGATGGCCGTGACAACAAGACCGTGCGTGGCTTAAATGTTGAAGTGGGTGTTTTACCTAAAGCGCACGGCTCGGCATTATTTACTCGTGGTGAAACGCAAGCGTTGGTTGTTTCAACATTGGGTTCTGCACGTGATGCACAAACTATTGATGCACTCGAAGGTGAGCGCAAAGATAACTTTATGCTCCATTACAACTTCCCTCCCTATTCTGTGGGCGAGTGTGGTCGTATGGGTGCAACGGGTCGTCGTGAAATTGGTCATGGTCGCTTGGCGCGTCGTGGTGTAGCAGCAATGCTTCCGTCGGCTGACGAGTTCCCTTATACCGTACGTGTTGTCAGTGAAATCACTGAATCAAATGGTTCAAGTTCAATGGCTTCTGTTTGTGGTGCCAGCTTGGCATTGATGGATGCGGGTGTTCCTTTAAAGGCTCCTGTTGCTGGTATTGCAATGGGCTTGGTTAAAGAAGGCGATAAATTTGCTGTTTTAACTGATATTCTAGGTGATGAAGATCATCTTGGTGATATGGACTTTAAAGTAGCCGGTACAGCGGACGGTATTACTGCTTTGCAGATGGATATCAAAATCGAAGGTATTACCGAAGAGATTATGGATATCGCACTTGAGCAAGCTTTAAGTGCACGTTTGCATATTCTTGCAGAAATGAACCAAGTCATCGCTTCGCCGCGTACCGACTTAGCGGATTCTGCTCCGCAGTATCATACGCTTAAGGTCGATCCTGATAAGATTCGCGATATCATCGGTAAAGGTGGAGCAACGATCCGAGCCTTGACCGAAGAGACCGGTGCGAGCATCGATATTGATGATGATGGCACGGTTAAGATTTATGCTTCTGATTCAGAAGGTTTAAATGCAGCGATTGAACAAATCGGTGCAATTACTGCTGAAGCAGAGATTGGTGAGATTTACGAAGGTAAAGTAGTACGCATTGTTGATTTTGGTGCGTTTGTTAACTTCTTGCCGGGTAAAGATGGCTTAGTCCATATCTCACAAATTGCACATGAGCGCGTTAATGCGGTATCAGATTACCTGAAAGAAGGTGAAATGGTAAAAGTGAAATGTTTGGATGTTGATAATCGCGGTCGTATTAAATTATCAATCAAAGAAACATTACCGGCGCCTGAGCCTAAAGAAGGCGACGCCGCTGAGTGACCCCGTAATTGATAGTAAAGTTCTTTAGGGCATCTTTCACACCTAAGAGCTTTAGAGGAATTGACTCTTGATTAGAGTCAATTCTTTTTTAACTACTCTGTCATGGGTTTTGAATAAATATTGTAAATCTGTGTGAGTGTAGTTCTATAAAAGTATTATCTTGGAATTAACACAAGAGGTCGTAAAAGGCTTCTTAGGTTGTTGTGGCTTTTGCATGCACCAACAATAGCGCGGGGCTCTCGAATAGGTAATGCCCCTCGTCGACCAGTAGTATAAAGTTTTTTACTATGGTTAAGACTGTTTGATTTTACGCGAACCATTTTCATGCCGTATGTAGCAGGTTTGCCACGCATATTACGACTAATTTGCACTGGTGTGGATTCATAAAAAATAGCCTCATCGGCCCAAGACGGACATTTAAAATTCGCTGTGCTGCCATCAACGTTTGCATCGACAAAATCTTGGTATGCAGAAAATCCTAGCATGTGATGCCCTTTCCCAAGGAAATCAATACCAATTTTCATTTCAAAATTAAACCCTCCTACATATCGATTTAAAGCATTCAGAGATTCCTCTAGCACATCAATACCCAGTATTCTTTCAGCAATTTGGACTTCAGAAGTGATAAGCTCTAAAAGATTTTTTCCGACTTGCTTGTCAGTGAATTTGGCAAATACCTCGCTGGTGAAATCACTAATCTTCTCGTCAATTAATCCATCAATAAAAAATTCAAAAGCAGGATCTAAAATTTTACCAATTACGCCTGAGCACCTCGTGCTTGATTTGTCATTAGCCTTAATTGTATGTAATTTAAACTTTCCAGAAGCTATATCGAAAATGCCTTCAGCTACTAAATTGCTGCTAACACTAATAGTCGCGCTACTCCCGCAGAAAAGTTTCAGTGCATCATTACTAAAGCGGCCTTTCACTTTTCCAGCAATAGATAATCCAGACATGCGAACATGGACTTGAGAGTTTCTAACAGCAAAATTGATAATAAATGGGTCAGTCTCTATCCCAAGGTGTTGAACCTTTTGAGATGAAAGCTTGGGGATCTTTCGAGATTCAATGTCATTAATGAATTTTGGGATTTGAGTTTGTAAAGGCTGTAGAATTTGTTCGCTAAATCTTTTGAAGAGAGATGTATTTTGTTTGAATAGAAAATCTACCTTTCTAGTTTGTGGTTCATATTTAAAGAGGTCAGAGTTTACAGTGTCGATAATATGATATTTATTGTTGAATCCCTTAGGTAAACCTCCTGATTGTTTGGCGAAATCATCTAGTACATAAACTTTATTTGTATCTAAGTCCGTGTCGGCTGTTTCAAATCTTAAAGTTAACTCCTCTGCGTTAGAGCCACCTGTATACAAGAGTGCTAAAGTAAGTAATGAGTAGCAATACCTTTTTATATGGCTTGGCGCCGTTTGAAATATCGATATCATAGTAATTCTTCCTAAAAACATATTAGTTTGTTATAACTCCTTGCTTTACATGACAATCATATGTGTTTTCAATGGGTGTCTTGAAAGCACTAACAACACTCTAGTGCTGCCTAGCTAGTATTGCATGTTAGCTAATTTTTAGAAAGTTTGGTGTTAAAGAGTTTTTCACATGAGATTTCACCTTAAATCTTGGTCATGTCGCAGCACATTAATCATATGATGCATGAACTACTTGAAGGGCTTCATGCTCAATATAGGTTTCAAATCAATTTGGGGGTGTGGCGTACCTTGGGTGCAAAAACTTCTGAAGGTATTGCTCAATAGTTCCAGCTAATGCCGGTAGCCTGAATTACTCTAACTGCCTTGCCCTCTTTCCCCAATGCTTATAAAGGTCAATGTTCTAAACGAAATTTCCTCATCGGGGCAATCACTACGACTTCTCGTCTATCATTATCATTGGAAGCGTGCAGGCGGTAGTACTAAATGTTCTGTTCGCGGTGGTGTGTAAACACACTCTTCTGATGCGGTCCACCTAGCTCCTTCGCTATTGTGACCATCTAAGACTATCCATCTTTTTCCATCATGTGAACCCTCAAGTGTAAAGACTTTAGGTGTGCAGATTTTATTGGGCCACCTATAAAAACTGCTTAGGTATGTTTTTATGTGCGGGTAAAAATGATCTTGTAAAGCGAATAATAGGTCATTTAACGGATTTACGTGCCTGATTTTGACCAAGTAACCTACTGCTAATAGGCTATTTGATAAAACGATTAAGGCGGACTCCAGCGGTAGCGCTATATTGGTAGAGCTTCAATATCCTTGTCTCTCATATAGTTATCAAGAATTTTATTTGAACCTTTTCATAAGGTTTGAATTGTGTCTGAAACGTATAACCTTTTGATTTTATTTGTTTTTTATTGATAATCTGATGTTTGAATGGCTTTACATTTTTTGTAATGCTATTTTTTAAGTAATTAGTGAGCCGTTGCGATGAGTGCTATGCTCAACAGTAGATTTTTAATTGGTGACTTGCATATTGGTAATTTGTCAGTTTGGGGATTGCTAGTTGATGAATTGTTAGCTTGTAGATTATTGTCGATACATTATTAAAGAGCGCATTATGTAAACCGAGCATTGGGCTAGATGTTTTTTTATTACATGTAATGTGTTTTGATTTTTCCAGTAAATAGAGGATGTTGTTATGGATGTATTGCTTCAGTATGTTTTTACTTTTCAGTTTGCTTTTTTTGTCCTGTGTTTAGTTATTCTTAAGTCATCCATTAAGTTTGTGCCGCAGAACCGAGCTTGGGTTATTGAGCGCTTTGGAAAGTATCAATCGACCAAGGAAGCGGGCTTAAACTTTATATTACCGTTTGTTGATCAAGTTGCAGCGGATCGATCGCTTAAAGAGCAGGCTTATGATATCCCCAGCCAAGCGGCGATCACGAAGGATAATATTTCGCTCACGGTTGATGGCGTACTCTATTTTCGTGTATTGGACCCTTATAAGGCGACTTACGGTGTGGAAGATTACATCTTTGCTGTAACACAGCTTGCTCAAACGACTATGCGCTCTGAGCTCGGTAAGATTGAGCTTGATAAAACATTTGAAGACCGTGATGCACTTAATGCCAAAATCGTACAGTCTATTAATGAGGCATCTGAAACATGGGGCGTGGCGGTGATGCGTTATGAAATTAAAGATATTACCCCTCCCGCCTCGATTATGGATGCTATGGAAGCGCAAATGCGAGCAGAGCGTGAGCGGCGTGCAAAAATTCTAGAGTCAGAAGGGGAGCGTCAAGCAGCGATTAATATCGCAGAAGGCGAAAAGCAGTCTCGTGTTTTAGCGGCTGAAGCCGAAAAAACAGAACAGGTGCTTGCGGCGCAAGGTGAAGCTGAGGCTATTCGCGCTGTCGCGAATGCACAAGCTGATGCGCTGCGCGTTGTAGGTGAGACGGCTGCGACAGACGATGGGCAAAAAGCGGTGCAGCTTGATTTGGCGACTAAAGCGATTGAGGCAAAACAAGCTATTGCAAAAGATTCGAGCGTTGTGTTGTTGCCCGATAGCGGAACTGATCCGGCAAGCATCGTAGCGCAAGCGACAAGTATTATTAATACTCTTAACGGAGGCAAAGCGTAATGGAATCGATGATGTCCTACGCACCTGAACTCATGATTACGGCAGGCATTGCACTGTTGGCCATTGAGGTCATGATTCTGGGGTTTTCGACTTTCATTCTGTTTTTCTTGGGTCTGTCACTACTGATCTCAGGTGTGCTGGCTTGGCTTGGTATATTGCCGTTGACGTGGGCAGCACTATTTTTAGCGAATGCCATTTTTACTGGTGTGCTAGCCGCTGCACTCTGGCGACCGATGCTAAACATTCAAAACAAAACAGATGATAAAAAAGTAAAAAGTGATTTTGATGGTTATCGCTTTTATCTTGATGAAGGCGTTGGCCCTCAAGGAAATGTTACACATCAATACTCTGGTATACAGTGGGAGCTAAAAAGCCATCAGCCAATTGCAGCAGGTGAGCAAGTTGAAGTCGTAAAGGCAGAGGTTGGCGTGCTTTGGGTTGCAGTTGTGGATTCAACTAAGGGGTAATCTGCTAAGTATTAGCAGTCTAAAAATGAGAAGGACAGCTTCATTTTTAGACTGCTGTAAATAAAGGGCTCAATCTCATATTGATTGCAGGCTTAAATTACAATGTTAAGCCTGCCAACTTTCCTATAAAGACTATTTTTATTGTAAAACACGTTATTTTCTTGAGTGAGAATTAGTCGAGCATAATACCGCTTTCTTAGTTTTAGGTTGCTTGTTAGTATGTTTTGTACTTAGTTAACCTCATAAGAAAGGCTGAAAAGGATAGTTTTTATGCGTCATCGTCAGGTATTTTTAACTTTACCTTCTGTATTTGCGTGTGCTTTTTTAAGTGCATGTGGGTCATCTTCGCCTAGTAATAAACAAGTTGATCCTCAGCCTGTTGTTCCTAGTAGTAGTATTTCTGGTGCGGCAGCAAAAGGTGTAGTGAAAGGGGGTACAGTTAGTGTGTACTCTATTGTAGAAGGCAAGGTGTCGGATGAGCCCCTTGAAAGTGCTATTACGGATGAGAACGGCGGATATACCCTGGGTGTGATGAATTATAATGGCCCTGTCTTGGTTAGCGTGACAGGCAATGATACCGCGATGATGGCCTGTGATCTTGCAGCCGGTTGTGGCGGTAGTGCATTTGGCGAAATGGTTCCATTGAATGATTCGGACTTTAGCCTTGATGCGGTTGTGAACATAGTCGATAGCACCCCAGTGACGGCTAATATATCAGTATTGACCGATATTGCAGCTGAAGCTATTTTGGAGGAGATAAGCAAAACCGGCATCGCTAAAAATGAAGATGTTGTGATGCTAATCCAAGAGCTTAATGGCTCCGTTGCGAATCGTTTTGGGTTAGCTGGCCAGCTAACATCTATGCCAATTGTAGATTTGACTAACCTCGCTGCCGTAGCGAGCGCTGATCAAGCGGCACTTCAATACAACCTCATGGGTGCTGGCGCAATAAGTGCCGTACTCGCCGAAGGCTCATTTTCAACTATTCAAGGCGCGCTGAGTCATTTAACGAATCAATATCTCACAGGTGGCGGGCTACCTGATACAGAACCTATGCCTACATCGGCATTAACGCTTGAGGAGATATTGGCTGAGTCAAGTGCTGTTATTGGTGCAATGCAAGGTAAAGATTCAGAGAATACGCTGGATTTAGAACCGCTTAAAAATCTGATTGATGCAAAGAAAATGTTGGCTTCTCGTGGTTCGGAAGAGCCGACTACAGGAACGCCAGATTCAGGCAATGTTGATGGCTTGGGTAAAGTTAAGGCCATGGTTGCCGATATTCGCAATTTATCTACTACCGTGGTGAGCCCTTTTGAAGAGCAATATGAAGTGCTTTATCAAACATTTGAAGGAAACTCCGGCGCAACTTTGATAGCCTTGAGTAAAACGGCTCAGGCAATAAGAAATGCATTTGATGTCTTTCGTGATGATTTAAATGTGAGGTCATATGAAGATGAGGAAACAGGTCTTACTGTCACAATTGCCATCGATGATAGTGAAGAGGTTACATTTGCCGTTAAAGATGACTTATCACTAACGATTCGTGATCAAGCAGAAACCGTTATGATTGACCTCAAAGCAGTAGGTGCTAATTCACAATGGTTTACTGGTATGCTGCAGGCAAATATTCATTTTGATTTGTCGGGCTCTTTGGTTTCAGAAGATTCTACTTTGGCTGTGAATAGTGGTGTTATTACTATAGAGAACTTTCAAGCAGAATACATTGATAATAGTGATGATGGTAATTATGTTGATAATGAATCAATAGAGTCATTGAATATTGCTATCAACATTACCTTATCAGAAAACACTGCATCACCTACTCAATTCACGGGTGATTTGAATTTTGCTGTATCGGGTGTCAAAGCTTTTGAAGAAAGAAAGCGGACTTCTATGGCATCTGATGGCCAAGCGTTTTCGAGCTTCTTAGAAACAGAGACTCTAGGTGTCGAGAAGGTTGATCTGACTTTGAGTGGTGTGTTTACGGCGCCGGATATGACTAAACTTACCGCTAGCCTTAGTTTGAATGCTAAATCAAATGGTTTTGAGCAAGTTTGTACAACAACTGACTACGAAAATGAGACATGCTCAGATGAAACTGACGATAAGTATGTTGGATTATCTTATGGCGCTGCTTTGCTATTAGATAAAGGCGACGCTGCATCTAATATATCACTGAATGTATCAGGTTCACGTACAGGCCTAGAAGATACCGCGCTAACGTTCGAAATTAAAACAGGCGCGACAGTACTCGATCTTAAATTTGATACCGCATTGCAAACCGATACATCTCTGACTGCGACCATTACTAACCAAGAAGGTGTTGTTGCTACACTCATTCAGACTAATACCGATGATGACGAAAGTTTATCAGGCACCATTAAGTTTGGTGAGGTAGAGTATGCAACAGTGAGTGATGAGCTAGGTTTTATTGCGGTGTCCTATAATGATGGCACAAATGAATC
>CALIUX010000241.1 GCA_938048505.1 uncultured Pseudomonadales bacterium | reverse complement strand
GCTGCAAGCATCGTTAATACTACAACGGCCGCAAAAGGAAGAAGCGCTGCACCGGGTTGAATCGACCCTAAAAAGCCAAACTGCACCAGCCCGCATAATAATGTCACCACAAATACATCAACCATAGACCAGCGCCCTACCCATTCAGTCACTTTAAACAGCCATGTCCGCTTTTGCATTGCACGCGTATCGGCTTGATACACACTCCATACGAGATAAAAAAGAATGACCAACTTCGCAACTGGCACGACTAAACTAGCCAAAAATACAATAAAAGCAATGCCCCATAAATCATGGGCAACCAACGCTGCCACACCAGAAAAAATCGTATCATGACGCTCTTCCAGTAATGTTTCGAGTGACATAATCGGAAAGATGTTCGCAGGCAGATATAAAATAGTTGCAGCGAGGGTATAAGCCAAAGTGTTTTGCAAGCTATTGGGCTTACGGGTATGCAGTTGGTTATCACAACGAGGGCAATAGCCCTGCTCATGAATGATGCGCTCACCAACTAGTGCATCACAGACCTCACAATCAAATAGCTTTTCATTTGGCTCTGTCACAAAGCAGTTATGTGGATTTAACCACGCCCAAAGCGCGCGTTTATCAATGTACCAGTAAGCTGCCGCCAATAACGCAACAAGCGCAAAAAAGGCAATGATTGACACACCCAATAAAATGCTCGCCATATCACCTAACTTTACGGATGTGACCAGCACGCCAAGTAGAAAGATTTCTAGCATACTCCATGGTGCAGCCTTAATAACCCATCGAAAGAGCGTTACCTGTCCTTTTAGCCTGACCCCAAAATAACAGGGTAAAACCAAGTAACACAACGCTGCTATTTCAAATAAAGGAAATAAGAATATGGTGACAAAAACCAATATAGCCAAAATAATTTGATCGCTACCCACTAACGCCCAAACACCACTCAGCAAAGACGCCTCATGATAAAACGCTCCCACCTCTAGACCTAAAAAAACAAAGCAATTGCTGATAATAAATAAAACGAGACATGTTACGGTCAATGCGGATGAGATTTCTAGCCATCCAGGAGACGGGAATTTAATGGGCTGTTCGCAACGGTGGCAAGTCAAATATTCGCTATTAACCAGAGGAAGAGACTGCTGAATTTGGCCGCATTCATCACAAGCAATCCAATCTTGATAACTCGAGCGACACTCGGCGGCTGTAGATTCAGTTGAAGTCATAAATATTTAAACGCCATATCACGCGCTAAAATGAAAGACTCGACTATACTGCAACTAAGCGTTTTCGTCATGGGCTTAATAGCATCTATGAATTCTTATGTTTACTCTGCAGAGCAAGATAAAACTTACTCACAGCTCAATGTATTACATATTGTTGATGAACCTAGTACAGCATTCTGGTTTTTTAAGAGTCTGCATGAGCAGGCCGAAACTCAATTTACGCTAACCTCCATTCACGGAGTTTCGCGGGCAGCCAGCCGGCTGGAAGAAGAGGATTATGATGCTGTTTTTATTCATCTAAAATGTGATGATGACTACAACCTAGATGACATCGGAATCATTAAGGGCAAGACAGCTGAAATCGCTATTGTGGCTATTGCTCATAGCTTCCAGCAAAATTATATTGATTTGCTCTTTAAGGCCGGAGTAGATGATTATATTCGCTCCAGTGATGTCACGACGCCTTTATTACCCAGGCTTGTTTCTTACGCGGTAGAACGAAAAAAGTCGAATTTGCGGCTCAGCACCATCAGCACGCAAGATTCCGTTACAGGGTTGTCAAACCGCGAGTTCTTTATTTCCGAGCTGCAAAAACACATTAACAATCCACTCCGACCAAACGCCATCACTGCCGTGATGCTACTTGACCTTGACCAGTTCAAATACATCAATGACGCCCATGGGCATTCTTTAGGTGATCACTTATTGCGCAATGTTGCAGACCGTTTAAAGGGAGCTATGCGCCAAACAGATGTTATTGCGCGCGTCGGGGGAGATGAATTCCTCATCCTCTTATCGGATATGCCCAACCTCGACAGCATCAAACGCATTGCCAAAAACCTGCTTGATGTCCTTGCGCAAGCCGTCAACTTTCAAGGCAAAGCCGTTTTCACCACAGCCAGTATTGGTATTGCGACGCGCGATACCGACAAAGAAGGTGTTGAAACACTGCTCAAGCATGCCGATATCGCTATGTATACCGCCAAACAACAAGGCGGCAACCGCTACACCTTTTTCACTCGCGATCAGCAAGTCGCTGCTTCGCTACGCACATCGCTTGAAGCCGAACTGCACAAAGCCATCGAGCAAGAAGATTTCTTTTTAACCTTTCAGCCTCAGGTCAATGCCGAAAGCAACACCCTGCATGGAGCCGAAGTCCTAATACGCTGGAAGCACCCTCAACATGGTATTTTATCGCCAGGCGAGTTCATCCCAATACTAGAAAGCACTGGACTCATTGCACCCGTCACTGAATGGGTTATTTACACCGCTATTCGTGAATGGGAGGCATTAATTGAGCAAGGCATTATTAAAGACAACTGCGAACTCTCCATCAATCTCTCACCGCGCTTTTTGAGCCATCCTAGTTTTAAAAGTGTATTGAATAAAATCGGGGGGCTTTCTGAGCAAGCAAAACAGCATATTCATTTTGAAATCACAGAGAATTTGTTTGTTGACCCCGAAAACAATATCGACAATCTGCGCTATATAAAAGAGTGTGGATTCAAGCTCTCAATGGATGACTTTGGGACAGGCTATTCAAGCCTGAGCTATTTAAAGCA
>CALIUX010000240.1 GCA_938048505.1 uncultured Pseudomonadales bacterium | reverse complement strand
CCTTGGGTGCCGAATCGTTCAACAACATCTCTACGTGATGGCTTGGGGCCTCACTTCAATAATAATGCCTGTCAAGATTGCCATGTGCGTGATGGTCGAGGTCATGCACCAGATGTTTCCGCAACTGAAAACGGCACCGATTTTTCGACGATGCTTATCCGAGCTTCAAAATCTAACTTGACTGAGCAGCAAAAAAGTCAAATCAGCGCATCTTTGTTGGCAAATATTGGCGACAGTGTGGTGGGTAATCAAATACAGCACCTTTCAAATCCAAACATCAAAACAGAGGCGCGTTTAAGTGTGCGCTATGAGGAGGTGGATGTTACGTTTTCTGATGGCTTTAAAGTGTCGCTTAGAAAGCCATTCTGGACTATTGAAAACGGGTATCTTGATGAAGGTTTAGAGCTGGATTTCGATACCGTCTTTTCAGCTCGCGTTGCACCACCGATGATTGGGTTGGGGCTTTTATCCTTAATCAAAGAAGAAGATATTTTAAAAAAACGTGACGAAAGTGATGCTGACGATGATGGTATATCGGGTAAGGCAAATTATGTCTGGAGTATCGAAAAAAATGCAGTTGACCTTGGTCGATTCGGCTGGAAAGCAGGGCAACCATCCATTAAAGAACAAACCGCAGGCGCATTCTTAGGTGATATGGGTTTGACTTCGGTGCTGCTACCTGAAGAAAACTGTATATCTCATCAAGTAGACTGTATTAATGCTGATAATGGCAATGGCGACCAGAATGAGCAGTACGATTATGAAGTTTCAGATCGTGTGCTAGATATTGTTACTTTTTATGCATCGCAGTTGGCTGTTCCAGCGAGAAGAGATGCTAACTCAGACATTGTTAAAGAGGGTAAGCGTTTATTTGGAGAGGCTGGTTGCGAGGCTTGCCACACTGCTTCATACACTACGGGAGTGAGTGAGCAATTGCCGGAATTGTCTGGACAGCTTATTTTCCCTTATACGGATATGCTTTTGCATGACATGGGGAGCGCTCTTGCTGATTTTTCGAGAAATAATATGCCTGTGTCTAATGAGGTACTTGTAGAATACCTTGCTTCTGCCACAGAATGGCGTACGCCTCCATTGTGGGGGCTTGGCCTCACTAAAATAGTCGACCCAAAAGCAACATTTCTTCACGATGGTAGGGCCAGAACAATTATGGAGGCCGTTCTTTGGCATGGTGGTGAAGCTGAAGCATCGCGAAACAATATTCTCTCTTTTTCAGAGAATCAAAGAAGCGCATTGTTAGCTTTTCTTAATGATCTTTAATGCTTTGGAGTGATTAGCTTAAGCGGTTCGCTCTAGCTTTTATAGCTATGCCTACATTGGTGTATTAAGCTCAAGGAAGAGCCTTAATCGCCAAAGGGCTGAGCGTTGTCAGCTTCTACAATAATGATTTCCTTGTCTTGTATGTATTTGCTTAATAGCCTGGCAACAACTTCTTCAGTGATGGGCTTTTTAATATAGTCAGAAATGCCCAGCTCTTCACATTTTGATTTGACGCTATTTGTGCAGGGTTGAGCCGATACAACCACTAAAGGAATGTCGTTTTCACAATGGCTTGATTTCTTGAATGTATTAGCAATATAAAACCCATCAATACCAGGCATATTAATATCTAAAAAAATGAGGTCATAATGCTCATTCATTTTGTCAACAATGTCCAATCCCCTAGAAATAAAAACGGTGCACCCAAAACGCTTTAGTAGACTCTCAAGTAGCGCTGCCTCGAGTCTGTTGTCTTCTACGATTAAGATTTTTGCAAGATATTGCTTTTCATCTGCCATTGGTGAACCTGCTTGAATTCTTTTTTATCCGTGTCTTATGCTTAACTACAGATGGTCTGTTTGTATTCGGTCAGCATAAGACAGCTTACATAAGAATAGTGTAGCTAATAATAGTCTTGGGAGCGTAATAAATAGTAGAGCCTTAAAAGCATTGTCAATATCAGGTTTTTTTTTATTTCTAAATGCTATTTAAAGCCTGACTTTTCTTTATTTAATTGTTATTAGTTATTAATGTTGTGCTTTTAGAATAATTTCGAAATTAGATTTTGGTGTGAATCGTTATGCGAAGTGTTAGCGTTGAATGCTGGTTACTGCTGGTCTAGCCTTATATTTGTCCTTGTTCTTATTTCTGGCTTTGGCTTTCAGCTCTTGCACTTCTGAGTGTTATTTAAGGCCTATTGTGTTTTTGGGTTCGATGCTGATGTCGGCTCTTGAGGGGTTAAGTTATTACAGTTTCGAGTAAAATACGCACCATAAGGTATGGTATTGCCGTCATATTCTTGATTGCCTTCATTTTAATGCAAGCTTTTTTGTATAAGACTTTATATCCGCCTGTAAATCCTGGTTTTGAAAGAATATCCGGCTATCTTGATTCTATTTCAAGTAATTCAGTTCTTTTTAGCAATCTTGAGACTAAAGAACTTCATGTTAAAGGTCGCCATATGCGTGATTATTTTTCCCAGTTTGATCAGCTCTCTTTAATTTGTTTGTATGATGGCGCCCACTTGAAACACACATTTTTTCATCGCGAAAGTTTGAAGTGTGGTGAGCGACAACTCGAAGATGGGGGCTTGTTGAATCATAGAGGTTTTTTCATTGATAAAAAAGTAGGGCGATATCTTCTTGTTTTTCAGTCATCTAAAAAAACATTATATTGGATGTTGGTGATCTTATCTGTTTTTGTATTTGTTTTTTTGTTTTTTTGTTTTGATGCTTTTTTTGTTGCATTAAAAAAATCCATATTTCTACCTCTTGGAAAAAGTTTTCGCTTGCTTAATAGGGCGGCGGAAGAGTCGTTAAGCATTCAGTTAGATCACTTGCTTCAATATTGTGGCAGCAAAGATAATGAGGTGGAGCGCCTTTCTTGCTGTATTGAAAAAATTCTTGCCGAAGTTGAGCGTCAATCACAAGCTTTAATAAAGGAAAAAGAAAAGGCGGAAAATGAAAAGAGAAAGGCGGATCTTTCTAACAAATCAAAAGGCGATTTTTTAGCCACAATGAGTCATGAGATTAGAACACCAATGAATGGCGTCATTGGCATGACTCAAATTCTGCTAGAAACACGCCTAAATGCTAAGCAAGAGCGTTACGCCGATAATATTTTAACCTCATCTAACTTATTGTTAAAAATTATTAATGACATTCTCGATTTTTCTAAAATAGAAGCAAATAAGCTGACACTCGAGCATGTTACATTTGATTTTTCTGATGTGATAGATGATGTGGCAGAAATGTTGTCAGTTAAGGCGCGTGAAAAGCATCTCGAGTTGATTGTGCGCTATATGCCCTGTCTTGGGCGGCATTATATGGGTGATCCTGTTAGAGTGCGTCAAGTGTTTATCAACCTCCTTGGTAATGCCATAAAATTTACAGATGAAGGGTATGTCATGGCCACAATTATGGAGGATAGGTCATCTCAGAATGATAATGGCCGAGTTGGGTTCTATTGCTTAATAGAAGATACGGGAATAGGTATCGCAGATGAGGTGAGAGGGAAAATATTTGAGAGTTTTGCTCAGGCAGAATCTTCAACATCAAGAAAATACGGTGGGACGGGTCTAGGTCTTGCCATTGCTAAGCGGCTGATTAATTTGATGGGAGGAGAGCTTGAAGTCAATAGTATGCAGGGGCGTGGAGCACAATTTGGATTTAATTTGATTTTAGAAGAGGGTCAATCTGAAAAAACACAAAAGACAAAAAGTCTTCTTGACGACGGTCATTTTTCAGATCTTAGAGCCCTCGTAGCAGATGCGTTTCCCGCCAACACACTATTGTTGTATGAGCAACTCAGTGCTATTGGCATTACCTGCACACCTTGCAATGTGCCAAGTGAAGTAGAGGGTAGGGTTAAGTCAGCTTATGACAAGGGTAAACCCTATGACATGATTATTTTTGATGCTGACCTGAAGGATGGTGAGGGTAAATACTTATTTCAATCATTAGCCAATAATACTTTTTCTAGTGATAGTGCATTTATAGTATTGAGCTCAGCAGATGTTGATCTGAGGGAGCGTTCCTTTGAAAAGTTGGGGTTGTCGGCATGTATAAAAAAACCCATTAAAAAGAAAGAACTCGTTAATACTGTTTGTCTCGTTAAGTTAAAAATTGATCAAGGCCAGTATCGCTCTTATATTCCCAGAGAAGATATCCTGACCTTGAATAAAAGAGCAGAAGATGCAGTTTCTTTGAAGGGTAAAAATATTATTGTTTTTTACTCAAGCAGCACTATGAATGGCTTAAGCTTTATTTTAGAAGGGGCTGGCTGTGTAGTGAATGCAATCAGGGATGACTACTTTTTTAGCGATAAGAATATGTTGCTTCAAGCGGATGCGGTGTTATTTTCTTTTGATTACAAAAATTCTATGGTGCATAGTTTTTGCCGAAAATCACTGTATGGCATGTCAAGAGGTGATAAGAAATACATTCCTTTTGTTTGTTTTTTTGATGAAAAATCACATATCGTCTCAAAAGAAGGCTTTGATTTGTCATTGTCTTTAGATATGCAAGAGCAAGATATCTTGCAGTCGTTGAATGCTGCAATTTCTGAATCTAAGTATGAAAACAATAACATTCAGTTTGAAGGTAGGCATTGCCTGCTCGTGGAAGATAATCGTATTAATCGAGCAATTGCTAAAGAAAACCTTTTAAGTATAGGCTTTTCAATTGACTTTGCTTGTGATGGGGTAGAGGCGGTTGAAAGCTTTTCTCATAGCGCGTATGACATGGTGCTAATGGATTGCCAGATGCCCAATATGGATGGCTTTGAAGCTACTGAAATAATTAGACGAAATCACAAAGAAACCCACAAAAAAGACATTCCCATCATCGCTTTGACGGCATGCGCAACAGAATCTGAAATAAAGCGATGTATAGAGTCGGGAATGAATGATTGCATAACCAAGCCTTTTGATAAAGATACGCTTATTAAAACGCTCTCTAAGTGGATCTAAACCTATTATATGAATGGGGTTGAATATGAGTTCTCTCAGTAATATCGATACAAAGCAGGTGGATGTGGCAATGCTTGAAGAGACAAAGCAGATCTTACAAGCAAGCTTTAGTGTAATGATTATTGAATATTTAGAGGATTGTGATGATTATATTAAAACAATAAAAAAAGGCGTTTTGTCTTTAGATAAAGCACTAATTATGTCTGCAGCGCACCCACTTAAATCGTCTAGTGCCAGTATGGGTATGTCAGGCTTATCTTCAATTGCAAGCTCAATAGAAGATTTGTCGCGCTCTAATGGTGAGCCTGATCCAGTGTGCTATGAGGTTGAAAAGCTATTGCCCAGTTTGAATGAGGCATTTAAATATGCAAAAGATTATCTTAATACTTTTGAGTGTGATGGTTGAAGTTCGACCTGATAGATAGTCGCTTTGTCTGCTTGCACGAACTTAGTGCTCAAACCTTTCAGTTCTAGTCTTTTTGACGTCCAGTAGTATTTGGCGGCCCTGTATTGCGCTATATTTTTCTTGGTAAATTTACTCGGCAGGACGATCTTCACTACGTTGCAGCTTTTGTAACTAGCAATTATGTGAATTAGTCTATTTTGAAAATATACTGTTCGAAGACGAACACAAGTGTATCACTGATGAACACTATAAGCGTTTTGGCTCAATCCAAAATAAGCTACTAAAGCTGAAAGCCGCATATAAAGGAGCTATATGGCTTGGCATGTTCTTTGCCGGTATCGCTGTGCATTATTAAATTCGCCATGAATAAAAAATAACGAGGCGTTTTTATATTCCGAATGACTTTCTTGTCATATCAACCCATTTTATGAGTGGCTTTTTTATGAAATATATTTCTTACTTCAGGGCGACCACTATTTTTGTTGCTTTGATGCTGTGTGTCAGTTTGCAATTCACGACTAATGCTTTTGCGCAAAAAAGCCATGCTGCGGTTCAATCAAAGGTCCCTGATAGTCTGATGCTTTTTGATTTTGAAGATGGCTTTGGACTAGAGTCGATGCAGACTAATGATGCCAAGGTGAGCTTTGTTAACGGAGTGGGTTTACAGGGCAAAGGCTCGCAAAAACTCCTTCTTGAAACAGGCTTGCGTTCAGGCTCACCGAGTGTGACGATAAAGAAGCCCAAAGGTAGCTGGGATCTAAACCCTTACTACCATGTGAAAATGGACATTACCAACGCTGGCGAACACCCCGCTCGTATCATTTTTAAAGTCGGTGACCCTGAAGACAGCATGGAAGCTTGGCAAATGGAGATTCGTTTTGATCTCGCTCCTGGGCAGACAAAAACAGTTGCCGACGATATTGTTACAACGCCTTGGCGCTTTTCGAAATCACTCGACCTTTTAGCTATGCGCGCTGCGCCGGGTCAAGCGAAGTCCGATTTGAGCGCAATTGACCAAGTCAAAATTTCTATTAACTACCCTGAAAACGAGCACAAACTGATTATCGATAATGTTCGTGCGACAAATCCTGTGCGTTGGGTTGAGTCAGAAGGCTTTCTCCCGTTTGTTGACCGTTTTGGTCAGTACAAACATGCTCACTGGCCAGGTAAAACGCTTTCTGTCGATGACTTACGTCAGCAGGCAGCTGAAGAAGATCGTGAATTAGCCACTAATCCTGGCCCACGCCACTTCAACCAGTATGGCGGCTGGAAGGATGGCCCTAAGCGCAAAGCAACGGGTCATTTTAGAACAGAAAAATACAATGGCGTATGGTGGCTTGTTGATCCAGAAGGGCGTTTATTTTGGTCTCACGGAGTTGGTGTGGTCTTTCCTGGTACGGCAATAACTGGTACGACAGACCGTGAGGATTATTTTGAATGGTTACCTGAAAAAGATACACCTTACGGTGCGTTTTACTCTAAAGCAGGGCGCGCATCGCATGGCTATTATAAAACACTTGCTGAGCGTGAAACCTATAACTTTACCGCCTCAAACCTTTACCAGAAATATGGCAAGAATTGGAAGCAAAGCTTTGATCGCGTTGCACATGCTCGCTTACGTAGCTGGGGAATGAATACCCTTGGTGTGGCATCAGACAGGCAGCTCTGTGAAGATGGCATAACACCCTATACCGAAACAGTTTGGGTGAATGGCACAAAAAAAATCGAAGCATCAAAAGGGTATTGGGGTAAATTCCATGATGTATTTGATCCAAGTTTTCGTAAGCAGCTTAAATTAGCACTTTCTGACCGTCAGCATGCGGTAGATGATCCATTTTGTATCGGCTTTTTCATTGAGAATGAGCTTTCCTGGGGGGCGGAAGGGTCACTTGCTGTAGCAACTCTTGAAAGCCCAGCAGAGCAACCCGCTAAAAAGGTATTCTTGGCTGACCTTAAAGCAAAATATACTACCATCAACGCATTAAATAGCGTTTGGGGCACCACGCATGCTTCGTGGAATGCTTTACTTGAATCGACTAATGCGCCCAATAAAGTCAAAGCATGGGATGATTTGAGTCTGTTTTACAAAAAGATTGTTGAAACGTACTTCTCGACGGTACGTGAAGAAATGAAAGCCGTTGCGCCGAACATCATGTATTTAGGCTGTCGCTTGGCTTGGGCTAACAGCGATACGGTTATTCGAACTGCGGCGAAGTACACCGATGTGATCAGTATGAATAAGTACCAATATAAACTTACAAATGTTGGCTTGCCTGAAGGCGTAGATAAGCCAATTATGATTGGCGAGTTTCACTTTGGCTCTTTAGATCGCGGTGCGTTGCACTTGGGCATTGTTGAGGCCTTCAGTCAACCGCATCGTGGAGAGCTCTATACTGATTATGTAGAAAGTGCTCTGCTTAACCCGTACATCGTGGGCACGCACTGGTTTCAATATGGAGAGCAACCACCTACAGGGCGTGGCGATGGTGAAAACTATAACGTCGGTATTGTGGATCTTGCCGATAAGCCTTTCCCAGAGTTAATAAAGCATGTTCAGGCGCTTGGGCATCGCATGTATGATTTCCGTAGTACTGCGGCAGAAAATGGTCAAATCATACAGCCTAAAAAATCTAGCAAAATCAACTCCATGCAAGAAGATGAAGATATGCATAAACGCTCAAATTAGACTGCTTTAATCGGGTAGGGGAGTTTGAAATCTGTACGGAAAGAACCACTAAAATGCCGCCTCTGATGGCAGCATTTTAGTGGGGAGGAAAACTAAAAAGACAGCTGCGCACCCAATTTAATATTGCGTCCTGGCAAGGGTGCTTGATCTTTCAAAAACGACGTGTGAACGCGCGCTTCTTCGTTTGTGAGGTTGTCTGCAGCAAGGTATAAGTTTGCATCGTAGCTCGTTACAGGCAAATCATAAGAGACTCTTGCATCAAGCAATGAGTAACCTTCTGTAGGCGTTTCATTTTCAGCAATATTACTTTGCTTGAAGTAGCGCGTAACACTTGCTTCAGCTGACCAAGGCCCTTGGTTAAAGTTAAGCTGTGTGCTTAGACGTGTAGGCGAGGTTCTAGGAATATATTCGCCGCCTTTCAGCTTAGCGTTGACCGTGTCACCCCATACAGTCCATTTTAAATTCGGTTGCAATTGCCATACGAATTCGGCCTCTACACCCGAAAGAGTCGCATCATGCTGCTCAAACAAATAAACAGGGAATGTTTCTTCCGAATCGATATTAAAATCTTCAGTAGTTAGGCCAGTATTGATGAGCGCATAATAATTATCGACTTGATTATAAAAGACGTTAAAAACAAAGCCGATATTGCCTTCAAACTTGCGTAGCGATAGATCGAGGTTGTTTGATGT
>CALIUX010000239.1 GCA_938048505.1 uncultured Pseudomonadales bacterium | reverse complement strand
AAGTTATTTGAAATATTCCTTTTTAGCTGGGCATCCTCGTTATCGCGAAAGCATCATTTTATTGTATTGTCTGCTTATGCTGCATTACTTTGCGCATAAGCAGAATTCAGGGTGATAAATGTCAATGCGATATCACCCATTACTTTAGGATTCAGAAATAATTTTTATTGGAGCTTGGCCTGTAAGCTTGACTGAATCTTGAAGATGATTCTCTAATAAATTGAGCATCTCCTCATTCTTTCCCTTTCCATTCTTTAACACAATGAGAAGCTGATTATTTTCCATATCCACCATACTATACAATGGATAACCATCATTACTGCTTTCTGTTTTAGATTTATCTATTATTTCGTCTAGCACTTTTCTAAGCGCTTGATTTTCAGTTGTCAGTTTATCTAATGAATACACGCTGTCGTAGCGTATTTCTATATCTGGGTTCTGTTGCAGCAATTTTGCAACCTCATCAGAAATTTCACTGTCGGGCTTGACCGATATCCAAGGTACTTCCCCTTTTTCAGTTTCGTCTATTCCCCACCCACCCACTTGAGAGGTGCTTAATTCATTTACGATTGAGTCGATTGTTTGCGATAGTATGATACTTTTTGATAACTCTTCACGAGAAATAGTACTGCTTTCCTTCTTATAACTTACATTTTTTTCTTGAGGCTCTATTTTACTTTTTAGCTTCTCTGAAAGAGAAGGGGTAAGAGATACTACTTGCTGTTCATTTTTTTTTAATTGTACTCCCAGCTCAAGACTCATTTCAGCTTCAGGCTGAGGCTGCGAAAGGCTCGTCTTATGAACACTATGTACTGATACTGACGGCTCCTCATAGAAAAAAAAGGCAGCAGCCATGCATCCAAATAAAAAAGCAATACCAGTTATTGAATAATTAGCAAAATGACTCTTCATACTATAATACCTCCGAACTGCTTAGTCTTTTATCACAACATGGAGTATGCACATACCCTTGTAAAGTGAATGTGCATACTCTAACTTCACACCAAGAGAAATTACTAACGAGTTAATAGTTTTGAATTAACAATATCTAAGCTTTCGCGAATTGATCCAAAAAAGGTCAACCCACCTTTTGTTGTACAGTCCGCTGAATTATCCGTAGGGCTTACGCCTCCAGAAATAATACCTAGCGCTGTTGAGCCAGCAAATACAGGGCCGCCGCTGTCGCCAGCACAACCTTTTAATTGATTACTTTGATAAGAAACAAATCTAAAGTTTAAGTTTGCAGGATACTCGCTACCTCGTGGTCGGTAGTTCAAAGATCGAACTGTTCCACAGCTATAACCACTTAACCAACCATGATTACACACCCATAGTCCCATCATATTCCTGCGTGCCATTGTGCCAGTTTGCTTGATGAAATCATTACCGCCACGACCAAATGCAAAGTAAGGTGATACCTTAGCCCGGACTCGTGCTGCATGCAGCTGAATATCATAAAGGCCAAACTCATGATCAACGATAAACTCAAGGGGGCCGCCGCCATTATGAACCGTACGATTTGGGCAGTGGCCAGCGGTTAGAACACCAAATTCACCGCTGTCATGTTGAGTTGTAAAGCCAGATGTACATCTAAAAAAGGCATACCCACCTACAAAAGCCTTTAGAACCGTTTGCTTTGGGGCATTGGATAGCGTGACATTAACAGGTATCTCACTTGTGCTAGCGAAATGATCTTTTACTTGCTGCAGCATTTCTTCTTTGCTGTTTTCGTTTTGAAATACGTCCGCGCTTGCATCCAACGCAACAACAAGCTGATTGTTTTTCATGTCAATATCGGTGTGAACAAGTAAGTCGCTAAACGTTTCTGGAGCACTACCTTCAGATCCAGAAACCTGATCCTGCTTGTCCTGCAATGATTTGTAGGAAAATTCTGCCGATCGAATTTCGATATCGGGGTTGTTGGCTAAAATAGTTTGAATTTCTTGTGTGATATTTGCTGAGTCAGTAACCGCAACCCACCCGATCTGCTCGTTTTCGTGATCTATACCCCAGCCAGCTAGGCCGTCAACGTCAAGCTTCTCAGAAATAGATTGAATGGCATTGGCTAGTGGAACTTGGCGCTTAAGCCTTTTGGCTGCTTCATTTGCATCCAGCCCAAATTCTGCACCATAAGCCTCTGTAGTTTGAGCCTCAAGTCTCTTCAATGCTGCTTGTTCTACAAGCTCATCTTTCTCATCATAGGATAGCCCGGCAGCTTTAATTTCTTGAATAAGTTCCGGTGTGATAGGTTGAGTATAATCATCGCTTTCGCTAATAGTGATCGGCTGGGTCGTTTCTTTAAGTTGCACGACTTGAGTGTCAACCTTGGGTCCACTTGATAGTACTAAAGCGGTGAGGCAGAATCCGGCAGCTGCAGTCGCGCCAGCTATATATTTCACTTTTTTCATATCAAACTCCAATGGTTTCTCAAGATCAGTTTATTTTTGATCTGAGATATGAATTATTGGTTGATAACAACATTGCATTCAATTGTTGCAGCACCTCTGACCGATTAGTCATTAGCAGCATAAAAATATCAACTAAAGGCTAGCCACTGTCGAATTTCTTTCCACTTCAAAGGCGCACAGAAACTATACCCAGACATGTAACCCAATGTAACTATTTATATTCTCAGTGAGAATTTAGGTAACTAATAGCTTAATTCTATTGAACTATTGTTTTTTGCAACATTCGATGGAATATTGGCCTCTTATTGTTTTATTTTTGGTTATAAAATATCTTTTTTATTCGCTTCCTAGTCACTTATAACCACTCCTTAATTGTTTATAACTATTTTTTAATTGCTTAAACTCGATTTTTAGCTGTATTTAAATGTAAAAAAATGAGATGTTTGTATCGTTTTTTGAATGTCTTTCAGCGTTTATGCATGAAATTTTCGGCCCAAAACTCATCTAATCTAATCGAAATGGGTCTATTACTTGGCCACAAAAAAGATATCAAGGGGCTTTTATTAGTCCTTACTAGTGCTTGTGCTCAGCTCTTCTAATAAGGGTTGCACACTCAGGTTGGGATAATAATCTTATGGATGGGAGTGATTAAGGCCGCCACCTGATGGTTTGGCCTCTCATTCGGGTCGCGGCGATTCAAAGTGGGCTAACCATGAGAATATGCGCCGGTTAACCAAAACAGTCTCTGGACGGGACACACAATAAAAAAAGGCCGCTATGAGTGCGGCCTTTTTATTGCTGAGTAGTGAAAATATTATTCCCACTCAATCGTGGCAGGCGGCTTGCTCGATACATCATAAGCGACACGAGAAATACCACTGATTTCATTAATGATTCGGTTCGAGACCGTCTCTAATAGCTCATAGGGAAGGTGCGCCCAGCGTGCGGTCATGAAATCAATAGTCTCAACTGCACGCAGCGAAACAACCCATTCGTAACGGCGGCCATCACCCACAACACCCACTGATTTCACAGGTAAAAACACAACAAAAGCCTGACTGGTTTTATGGTACCAATCCGCTTTATGCAGCTCTTCTAAAAAGATAGCATCGGCTTCACGCAGAATGTCAGCATATTCTTTTTTCACCTCACCCAGAATACGCACACCTAGACCCGGGCCTGGGAAAGGATGACGATAAACCATGTCGTAAGGCAAACCGAGCTCTAAACCAATTTTTCGCACTTCATCCTTAAAGAGTTCACGCAAAGGCTCAACCAAGCCCAACTTCATATCGTCGGGCAATCCACCCACATTATGGTGAGATTTAATGACATGGGCTTTGCCGGTTTTTGCTGCAGCAGATTCAATCACATCAGGGTAAATAGTGCCTTGCGCCAACCATTTAACATTATCAATTTTTGCAGATTCTTCATCAAAGATATTGATAAATGTATTACCAATGATTTTACGCTTTTGCTCTGGGTCGCTCACGCCTTTTAAACGACTTAGGAATGCTTCTTCTGCGTTTGCACGAATGACTTTTACGCCCATATTATCGGCAAACATTTGCATCACTTGGTCGCCTTCGTTTTTACGTAAGAGGCCATTATCCACAAAAACACACGTCAACTGATTACCAATCGCTTTATGCAAGAGCGCTGCAACAACGGACGAATCGACTCCGCCTGACAGCCCCAACAATACATGATCAGAACCCACTTGTTCACGCACACGCTCAATGGCATCTTCAACAATGTTGGCAGGCGTCCATAACGCTTTGCACTCACAAATCTCTAGCATAAAGTGCCTAAACAGCGCTTCGCCCTGAAGGGTATGCGTTACCTCAGGGTGAAACTGAACACCGTAAAAACGCTTTTCAGTATTGAACATACCGGCAATCGGGCAAGACGGTGTACTGGCCATCACTTCAAAGCCCTCAGGCATTTGAGTGACTTTATCCCCATGGCTCATCCAAACATCTAACACAGGCTGGCCGTTTTTATCGGCTCCGTCTTGTAAGTCCTTGGTAAAAGCGTTTGCCGCTTGCAGTGAGACCTGCGCATAACCAAATTCACGCTCGTCACTGCCAGCAACAGCTCCGCCCATCTGCTGCGCCATGGTTTGCATGCCATAACAAATCCCTAAGACAGGCACGCCGTATTCAAAAACAATATCGGGGGCACGCGGCGAGCCAAGTGCAGTAACAGACTCTGGGCCACCCGCCAATATAATGCCTTTGGGTGCAAACTCTTTGATCTCTGCTTCGCTCATATCAAACGCGCGTATTTCACAATACACGCCTATTTCGCGAATGCGACGCGCAATCAACTGCGTATACTGCGAGCCAAAATCTAAAATAAGAATGCGATGGGAATGGATATCGGTAGACATAGGGAATAGTACCTAAATAAAACAATCAGTCATGCGTGTGCAATAGTCGTCACGCTTTTAACGTTCAATAAATGCATTAAAGCACAAGCTGTATGTGTCGAGGGTTACGCTGACGTAAAAAGAAAAACCCGCATAAAGCGGGCTTTCGCCTATTTTCGTCGACTAAGACGGTAGGGCAATTACCAAAAGCGGTTTGTAGCCACTACTATCGACCATTAACTATCGGCCACTAATAGGATAGTTAGGCGCTTCTTTTGTAATGCTAACATCGTGTACGTGGCTTTCGCCCATGCCTGCCGAGGTAACACGTACAAACTGAGGCATCGTACGCATGGTCAACATATCAACACTGCCGGTATAGCCCATAGCCGCACGCAAGCCGCCCATTAACTGGTGAACAATCGCTGACAGCGGGCCTTTGTAAGGCACTCGACCTTCAATACCTTCTGGCACCAGCTTTTCCATGCCCTGACTAGAGTCTTGAAAGTAACGATCAGAAGAGCCTTGTGTTTTGGTCATGGCGCCTAATGAGCCCATGCCACGGTATGACTTATACGTTCGTCCTTGGTAAAGCTCCACTTCGCCAGGCGCTTCTTCGGTGCCGGCAAACATGGAACCCATCATAACCACGCTCGCACCAGCAACAACTGCTTTTGATAAATCACCCGAAAAACGAATACCGCCATCGGCAATCACTGGTACATCTGTATCTTTAAGAGCTTCAGCTACATTGGCAATAGCAGAGATTTGTGGAACACCAACGCCCGTAACAATACGAGTGGTACAAATTGAGCCTGGGCCAATACCGACTTTGACTGCATCGGCTCCCGCTTCAACAAGGGCCAGTGCCGCCGCAGCGGTTGCAATGTTGCCACCAATCACTTGAACTTGAGGAAAATCCTGCTTAATTTTTGTCACGCGGTTTAATACATTGCGAGAATGGCCATGAGCGGTATCAACCACTAAAACATCTACACCCGCATCAACAAGCGCTGCAACGCGGTCGTCGGTATCAGGGCCTGTGCCCACACTCGCGCCAACACGTAAACTACCAAACTGGTCTTTACACGCATTAGGGTAGGCTTCTGCTTTGCTGATATCTTTGACTGTAATGAGACCTTTAAGATTAAAGTCCGCATCAACAACTAACACTTTTTCGATTCGGTGCTCGTGCAGTAACGTGCGAATTCGGCTAGGGCTTGTTCCCTCTTGCACCGTAACGAGCTTTTCTTTAGTCGTCATGATTGTCGAAACGGGCGCATCAAGATTCGACTCAAAGCGCACATCACGCCCCGTCACAATACCCACTAAGTTGCCCGCATCCATAACCGGCACACCTGAGATATTGTTCTGCTGAGTCAATGCAATCAAATCTTTGATGGTTGCAGAAGAGTCAATAGTAATAGGGTCTTTTACCACGCCAGCTTCAAACTTTTTCACCGCACGAACTGCCTGAGCTTGATGCTCAACGCTCATACTTTTGTGGATGATTCCAATGCCGCCCTCTTGAGCCAAAGCAATGGCAAGGCGTGATTCGGTTACTGTATCCATCGCAGCCGATACAAGAGGAATATTAAGACTGATGCCGCGGGTTAGCTGTGTTTTGATGCTAACATCTTTTGCTGTAACTTCTGAGTAACCTGGAACAAGCAAAACATCATCAAATGTCAGTGCTTCTTGAGCAATGCGTAACATGAACTACCACCTAAAATTTGGGCAAAAAAAATAGGCTTCTGGCCGCTGCACTCACACGCTCTAAATGGTTTTATACCAGTGCCCCTAAAAAGTAAGGCGCACATTATAGGCGCTTAACGCTCTAGGGTAAATATTGTGCAGTTCAGTCAGGCTGAACAATAGACCATTAAACCTAAAAAGATCGCTACAAGCAGCTCTAATCGCTTAATGTGCATGCAGAAGCATTAGCCTTAGAGCACCAAGCCTGTCTTACTTCAAATAGCCTTGACACCACAACTTGGTGTCACAAAAGTAGACCTAATACTCAAAAGCACTGAGACACTGTTTCTAAAAGTCACAAAAAAATTGCAAGAAGCCACAAAAGCTATGATTTAGCTTTGACCATCACTCAAAAGGACTTGAACATAAGCCGATATTAACAGCTACTTCACCGTGCAGGAGTGCGGCCCCAATGATTAACGCAATAACCGGAAACGCTTGGGCGCAAAACAAGGCCCTAAAGAGGCTTAGCCTACTCGCTCTAATAGCCTTTACTGTTGGCTGTTCTGGCACAGACGAAACCGCAAGCTCGCTCTCTGTATCGTCACTATCATCAAGCAATAGCTCGATCTCTTCATCAGCTTCAGTCAGCAGCTCAGCACCACAAGCCTCCTCATCGAGCCCAGCAAGCGGCGCTCAAAATAAAACGGGCGAAGAACTCTATAAAGAGCATAGCTGTAACGGCTGTCATGATGATGACGGGCAAAATGAAGTGGCACCCATCATTTTTGCCAACTGGAATATTGACAACCTCACAAGCAAAATTCACAACACAATGCCTCAAATAGTTGGCAGCCCAAGTGATTGCGAAGACGAATGCGCACGGCTCGTTGCTGAATATATATTGAGCTTAGCCCCTCAAATCAGTTGTGATGTGCCAGTAGAACCACTCCCTCGTCGCTTGCGTTTGCTCACTAACCGTGAGTATGCCAATACCATTAATGACTTACTTCAACGCACTGACGGCGCAACAATTATTCAAAGCTTTGAAGCCGATACACTCATTGAAGGTTTTGATAACAATGCCGATGGCTCCGTCGCAACAACCGGGCGAGTTGATGGCTATTGGTCAGCAGCCGAAAAGATTGCCAGCACACAAACCAATGTTGAGGCGCTGCTTGAGTGCGGCCAAACGCCACAGAATGCATCACCAGATGATATTCAGCGATGCGCAGACCGCTTTGTGCCAAATTTTGGCGAGCGCGTTTTTAGGCGGCCACTCAGCAACGATGAAGTCACACGCTATAAAGCGGTATTTAACTTAGGCGAAACACGCCAAGACGCCTTTGCTTTTACCTTGCAAGCCCTATTGAGCTCACCTCACTTTCTTTATCGTAGTGAAGTCGGTACCGAATCTAATGGTGGCTATTCACTGACACAATATGAGATTGCCAGCTTACTTTCTTACACATTCTGGGGGTCAACGCCAGACAAAGACTTGCTTGACGCTGCACGTAATAATCAGCTGAATAATACCGACAACCTCAGGCAACAAGCTCAGCGCTTGTTACAAGATAATCGAGCTAAGTTGCAATTTAATCACTTTGGTCGGCAGTGGTTTCGCCTAAATGGCTTAACGGCAAAACAAAAAGATGAGGGGCTCTTTCCTGATTATTCAGCACAACTCAGCCAATGGATGGATCAAGAGCTGGATTTATTCCTTCAGGATATTTTATTAGATAGCAATGCCACCACAGGGGATCTTTACACTGCAGACTTTACTTACCTTAACCAAGGGCTTGCTGAGCACTATGGTATTGATGGTGTCACCACAAGCGATTTCCAGAAAGTCACGGCCTCTGCAGAGCGCTCTGGCCTACTGACAAAAGGGACGCTTCTTACCCTAAACTCAACATCCAAAGAGAACGATCCCATTCATAGGGGCCTGCTTATTCGGCGCAATGCGCTTTGCCAAACATTTGGAACGCCACCCGGCAATGTGGGTGAGATTGAGCCATTAGATCCCAATAAGCCTTTGCGCGAAAGACTGCTTGCACATAGCAATAATGATAGTTGCTCAGCCTGCCATCAACACATTGACCCTCTGGGCTTTGCTTTTGAGCAATATGATGCAATTGGACGCTACCGAACGACAGAAGGCAACAATTTACCCGTCGATTCAAAAGGTGCCTTAATTGGTATGCGCAGTATGGCAGATGTTGATGAGCATCCATTTGAAGGGCTGAATGACCTCTCTCAGGCACTAGCCAATGCCGGCGCAGATCAGATAAACACTTGCGCCACGGAACAATTCATACGCTACCAGCAGGGCGTTGCCAAACCTCACCAGTGCACTGTCGAAGCAACACTGACGCGCTGGCAAGATCGCAGCAACAATCTCATTGATCTTTGGTTGGCACCATTGGCCGACCCACAATTTTCTATACGCCGCTAGGAGCCGACCCCATGAAAAGACGTCAATTACTCAAACGATTTGCAGTAGGCGCTAGTACAGTATCTGCTCCCATGAGTGGCATTTTGGCTCGCTCAGCATTGGCTGCTGACGGCCCATCACAACTTAAAACTCTTATGGTATTCCACCCCAATGGTGCCGTACCAAGCTACTTTTTTCCAACTCCAGGCTCCATGGATTTACCCCCCATGACCAAGCCACTTGAAAAGGTCAAAGAGCATTTACTTTTTGTAAATGGTATAGGCTATGCCGGCAGACCCCACACCCATGAGGGCGGGTCTAAAAAATGCTTAACCGGCTTCTCTGATAGCGCGCCAGAAACGGTTCATGGCCTTACCTCTATTGATGTACAAATGGGGAAAGAAGACTGGAGTAATCGCGAGCAAACTCAAATCACCATCCCTTCAATACAAATGGGCTGCGGAACACAATGGGGCGATAACTTCGACAAGCGAATCAGCTTTGATAACGGCACAGATCTCCATGCCGTTGATGACCCTCGTATTTTATACCCCAAGCTTTTTAGCAATGCAGGCGGTGGTGACGGTAACAGTGGTGATGCTAAGCTTCGTATACTCGATGCAGTAAAAGATGATTTACGCAGCCTGCAAACACAATTAGGACAAGTAGAAAGGGAGCGCCTAGAGCGCCACAGTGACTCACTTGCTGTACTAGAAGGTAAGCTTAACCCCAGCAGTGGTAGTACTGCCGGTAGTGGCAGTGCCTTGTGCTCTACTCAGCCAGATTTTGGGCAATTTGGTAGTGGTGGCAACAACACGCTTTGGCGCACGAATATTTTAGAAAGCGTATCAGATGTACAGCAAGATATTGCAATTCAATCCTTGGCTTGCGGCTTAACCCGTACCATTGCTTTCAGCTATGGTGTTTCGGTCTCACCTATCATTGTGCCTGGCACAAGCGATAACGACCATAACCTATCGCACCAAAATGCTGATGCACACACCACCAGTAAAGTGTGGTGGATGGCTGAGCTGGCTAAGCTGATCGAAAAAATGGCCAATACACCTGATGGCGCCGATGGCAGCAGCTTATTGGATAACACCGTTATCATGACGGTATCTGATCTGGGGCATGGTAACCGGCACAACCATTTTCAAATTCCGATTATTCTTGCAGGCGGTAAAAATGCCGGCCTAGTTACGAACCGCTCAATCGACTTGGCGCCTTATGGCGAAACAGGCATTAAAGGCGACCAGGACGAAGGCAAAAAAGCCATTAACCACTCCGACATCCTCGCAACCGTTGCAGACCAATGTGGCTACAGCACCTGCGCATTTCCTACTACCAGTGATAACGGAAATGGGCGAATTACCAATGCCTGGAAAGGCGGCGATCAACCCTAGCATTCATGGCTGCAATGGCTGTCGCATGCACTGCGTCAGCCATGCTAAAACCAAGCGAAAAAGCGATGTCTGAGTATTCACTCTGAAGCAATCACACCAACTGAGCAACTGCTCTGACTGAGTAACCACTCCAACTAAACAACCACCCTAATGGTAAGCTTGTTTCAAAATGGGGCAAATTGAAAAAGAGAAAGCCATAAAAAAAGCCGCTAAATAGCGGTTTTTTTTATGGCTTTTGTCCCGTCCTGAAATAGGTTTACCACTAGGAGACCTATTTTGGAAAGGCCCGACAAAAGTCGCCGCAAACGTACGCAGCGTGATTACACATTAGCCTTTAAATTGAGCGTTGTTGCTCAGGTAGAAAAGGGCGAAATG
>CALIUX010000238.1 GCA_938048505.1 uncultured Pseudomonadales bacterium | reverse complement strand
CGAGCGTCAATGGACATGGATGGACGAAGGCTTAAACAGCTTTTTGGACGGTGTTGCTGGTAGAGAATGGGACCCCAATATCCCCTGGGGTGTGGAGCCTAGAGATATTGTCGATTACATGCGGTCCGATATTCAGGTACCGATCATGACCCAAAGTGATAGTGTGCTTAAGCTTGGCCCTAATGCCTATACTAAGCCTGCAGCGGCACTTAACATCTTGCGCGAGGTGATACTTGGGCGAGAGTTGTTTGATTTTGCTTTCAAAGAATACACTCAACGTTGGAAGTTTAGGCGTCCCACTCCAGCCGACTTTTTTCGCACCATGGAAGAGGCTTCGGGTGTCGATCTTGACTGGTTCTGGCATGGGTGGTTTTACACTACCGACCATGTTGATATTGCCTTAGATAAAGTGTGGAAACTACGCCTGGATACAGAAAACCCTGACATTGATTTCAAGCGCGAACGCGATGAATATGCAGACAAACCTACATCTTACTTTGTTGATCGAAATAAAGATGAGGGTATAAAAACCTGGACCGAAAAAAATAAAGACATCAAAGATTTTTATGACGAGAACGACAGGTTCACCGTAACCAATAAGGAAAGAAACGCGTATCAACAGTTCCTTGCAGACCTTGAAGATTGGGAAAAAGAAGCACTGGAAAGAGCCGTTAAAGAAGATAAAAATTACTACGTACTCAGTTTTTCAAATCGTGGCGGCCTAGTCATGCCTATTTTACTCGAAATGACTTACTCTAATGGCAAAAAAGAGATGATGAATATCCCGGCCGAAATCTGGCGAAGATCGCCAGGCAAAGTTAGTAAGTTGATTGTAACGGATGAAGAAATAGTATCATTTGAAATTGACCCCCATTGGGAAACCGCTGATGTGGATATCGAAAATAACTATTATCCTCGTCGAATCATCCCTTCACGTATAGAATCGTTTAAACGCGAGGAGAGTGAAGCTAAGGTTCACCGCGATATCATGTATGACATCAATACCAAGGTCGAAAAGCCGGAGATAGAAGAAAAGCGTAAATAATGAACAAGCTTCTCATACTACCTACAGTATTACCGACTGTAATACTATCCACGATGAGCAATCTAAGTATTGCTCATCAATTACAGCATGCTACGACTTCAGTCGATTTCAAGAGTAACTATACTATTGAAGTTGCACACCGCTTCTATATACATGATGCTGAAGCGGTGATTGCATCGTTATTAGGCAAACACCAAGATTTACTCCAGAGCGAGCAGGCTCAAAAAGCTTTGTGTGACTATGTGAGCGATCAATTTCACTTAAGATATCAAGAAAGTGAGCCCGTGTTGCTTAGAAAAGTTGGTTGTGAAATAGAAGGGAAATATTTTTGGGCTTATCAAGAAGCTGTGTATGAATATCTTCCACGCGCCATCGATGTGAAGTTCGAAGCATTTCAAGAGAAAATCCCAAAGCAAGTCAACCTAGTCAACTTTCGAATTTATCAACAAGTGCAATCTTTAGAACTTAAAACAGGCGACAAATGGAAGACGCTTAAACTAAACGATTTGAATGTTGATTAAATTAGCAAGGGATTTAATACGTACTTAATTAAACAATGAAATGACTTTTAAACGGTTAACCCAGAAAAACATACCAGATTAACCATTAATGAGGTCAATAAACTAGCGAATTAAATTTCCAGAACCGAGAGTATAAATAATACCATCACCGAGTTTTTCTCGAGCTTTCTCAGAAAGAGTAATAGCCCGCTGAAGAAGACCTGGTGGAATCTGGGGGCCACCGACTGTTAATGCTCTATTTGTTGTCCTAATCGCACGTATTAACTCTCTTTGTGCTTTTATGTGGAGAGTTGATGGTGCGCCCTCAAGTACTTTCAATGCATCGTCTAGCTCAAAAATAGTAAGCTCCAGTAGCTCTCTCTGCACATCAAGGTGCTTCTTAGGCCCAAGTTCGCTCTTGAGAGTTTGTACTGCATTCAATCGTTGTAAGGCAATATCGATATTGAACGCTACGTTTAATACGCGAAGCAGGCGACCAACTTGATTAACTTCATCGATACTCAAATCGATAGGATTGCCGCCACCGCTTGGTGAGTTTGCAAACGCTGGTGTTGTGTAAAATAAAATAGCATCTTCGATAGTATTGAATGAATTAGTATGGAAAAAAGGACCAGTGTCAGCCGCTTCAATTAAAGGAGTAGAATTAAAAGAGCCATCACCAAAGGAGTCATTAACACCGTCACCATCTGAATCAAAGTTAAAGGCATTTAGACCTTGGCCACCAAAACCGCCGTCAGTCGGTATACCGGCGATGTCAATTTCGGGAATGCGGATATTTTCAACACCGGTATTGAAATTGCGGTTGTTGCCATCCACGATAAAATTAGCTCCAGCATTTACATGGCAGCCATTGCAGCGTCCTGCTCCCTGAAAAACAGCAATACCTGCCTGAGCATCTGCATCGGCCAAGCTGAGCGTTGACAGATCCAGCTCATTGGTACGCCCGAGTGCTAATTGGAAAGCTAGTGTCAAATCAAGCTCTTGGTCAGTCGGCAAAGTAAAAGATACACCAGGTGTACGACTCAGATCAGATGGGAAATGCTGCGTTATTGCTCCCGTAAGAAAATCGCGTAGACTACCATCATTGGGTGCGCCATCACCCGACCAGCCAGTGCGCTGTAGAGGAGGTGTTGTAGTGCTATCAAAATTGGAAGGTGTAATACTTGTTGCCATAGACAACGTATGAGGAATCGAGCGAAGGGTGAATTTATTATCGAGATCTTCAAGGCCATCCACATTTTCTAGAATCATAGCAAAATTACGCAATAAATCCGGGCGTTCAAGAGTTGCAAGTGCTGGGTTTTGCTCTGCAACAAAAAGGGGATCTTCATCGGGAAGACTGAGAATGAACTCAGGGGATATAGTGAGATTGTCTTCTGCACGATGGCATGTGCCACAGGTTCGACCATTGCCATCAAACGTTGCTCTAAAAAATATATCTGCCCCTGCACAAACGTCAGCACTCATTAGGCCAGTTATTACCCGAGGGTCATTAGCACAAACCGCTAGACGTTCGTCAGCTGTCTGTGCAAAGCCTGTAATGGGGCTTACTGTGGTGTAAAGAGAGAAAGCTAATATAGCAAGCCCTTTTGGGAAAAAGTGTTTCTTAATATGCTCTTTCATAGTAAATACCTTTTTAAATGATGATTTAATTTATTCATTGACTTCATTGACATGTACTGCCAAACCTTTCCTTAGTTAAAAACCCTCTACATCCTATTAACATGTTAATCACAAATTAATGGATATGTTTTTACAAAAAACACAGCGCACAGATAAAATGTCACCCAAATTGCCCCATCAGCATTTTATTCAACACCATAGCCTGAGGCTTATTAGGTGGCGCCCTAAAAAGGGCTAACCAGTACGCGGCAATGCAAGAAAGAGCTAGATAATAAAATTTGAAGGGTAGTTTTGTTGGGAAATCACAAAAAAAGGAAAGAAAACCATGAGATGAAGTTATTAGACAAATCAAACTCAACCGCTAACTAGTGGTATAGGTTTGATTCGTGATTTGCTTACGCCTGAAAATTAATAACTTGCTTATGAATTGCATTTATCATCATAGTTTTTATGGCCTGCAACATCCCTGTCGCTAGAAAATTAAAGAAAAATTGAAGAAATACCGAAATTAAAGGCTTGCAGAACTCCTAAAAGTCATATTTCAGTCGAGTGTAGTAAAAGCCTCCGCCAAAACCGGACGGAGCAAACTGGCTGTAGCGGTTACCTTTACCCAGAGCAACATCCAAGGGTGCCTCTTCAGGGAATTCATCCAATAAATTTTGCGCTCCCAGTATGACACTCAAGCT
>CALIUX010000237.1 GCA_938048505.1 uncultured Pseudomonadales bacterium | reverse complement strand
CGGCAGCTATTAATTATTGGCGCTAATGATGTGGCGCGTTACTTAGCTGATTTTGCGATTGCTTTAGAGTATGCCGTCACGGTCTGTGATCCCTCGCCGGATTTGGGGCCTTATTGGCACAAGGCCAGCCGCTTTCGATTCCTGCATCAATACCCTGATGGCTTTATTGCTCGTGACTTCCATGATCAATATTCTGCGGTCGTCGCGGTTTCGCATGATCCACGCATTGATGATATGGCGCTGCTAGAGGCGCTCTCTACACACGCTTTTTATATTGGTGCAATGGGTTCCCAAAAAACATCGCAAAAGCGCATTGAACGACTTACTTCATTGGGTATTTCGCCTTTGGCACTTAATGCATTACGCGCGCCCATAGGGCTCGATATTGGCAGTAAAACCCCAGCAGAAATTGCCATGAGTATTGCAGCAGATTTGGTTCGTTCACAATCACAGGCATCATAATAATAAATAAAAGAGTATTCAGAAAATGGCATTTACTAAGGCAGAGGTATTGGCACTGTTAGATGTTAAAGGGGTTGGCCCAACAGTGATTAAACGTTTTGAAGAAATCGGCATTACGTCTTTTGAGGCCTTAGCGCAATACGATGCGCAAGAAATTGCTGAAAAAGTAGCGCATCGCTTGCATTCAACGTGTTGGAAAAATAGCCCTAAAGCCAGGGCAGCCATTCAGGGTGCCATTGATGTTGCGAAAAATGATTGCATCAAATAGTAGTCAGGCTCTCAGCAGCCAGATTTTGAATCAGTGCAATTCAAAACCGCTAGCGGATTGATTAATAATGATTAAACCAATTGGCTTTTTGGTCATTGCGGCAGGTCATTCACGCCGTTTTGGAGCGTGCAAGCTTTCGGCAAAATTGCCCAATGGCACGGTCATGCTTGAGCACGTCTTACAGCGCATTATCTCTGCTGGTGCGCCGATTAGCGTTGTTCTTAGCCCAGATAAACCCCACCTTCATGCGCTGGTGACTAAACTGAGGTGCCAGCCTGTGATTTTGCCGGCGCCTTCTTTGGGGTTGGGTCATTCCGTGTCGTTTGGCATAAGAGCCACTGCGGAGTGGGCAGGTTGGATTATTTGCCTTGCTGATATGCCTTGGATTACAACAGAGACCTATTTAAAGGTGCATGCATTACTTGCTGGCTCGCCTCAGGTAGCCCCATTTTATAATGGGCGTCGTGGACACCCTGTTGGCTTCCAGTCGCAATACTACACGGCCTTGGCCTCGTTACAGGGTGATACCGGTGCAGCTAAGCATATCAGCACACCCAATATGGCCAGAGTTGATGTGGGCGACAGCGGTATCTTATGTGATATTGATACTCCTAAAGATGTATTGCAAAATCATTACATGTAATCTATTGATTTATTACATGTAATGAATGTAAGATGAATAACACTAAAGCGTGGGCCTGCCTTACTTATGGGTGACACAGTGTACGTTTATAGGACTTTATAGCTTGTATTGGTCGCATTTGTTGAGATTACAGTCTATAGAAAGCATGGCCTAACGCACTTTGATGAACCCTCTACTCAAGAGTGTGCATCTTGTATTAAGAGAGATTTAGGAGTGAATATGTTTGCCGTATTGCTAAGCGATAACATGACCCCGTTTTATACAATCATTAGTAGTTTTCCGACTGTTATTTTTTCGTTCTTTTGTTTGTTTTGTGCAATCTTTTGGTTGATTGCTATGCTGGGCGCTGTTGATATCGATTTTTTGGATTTTTTGGATTTTTCAGGAGTAGAAGGGGCTGAAAGTGCGGGTTTTTTAGGCGGACTCAGCTTTGTTTTGGCTAAGCTTGGGCTTAATCATGTGCCTTTCATAATTACCCTTAGTTTTCTGAGTTTATTCGGTTGGATGATCAGTTCTTATGCAGTGTATGCTCTATCACTGATAAAGTTGGGTGCGTTGCTGGGTTTATTGTTCAATGTAGTGATCTTTATTGGCGCAACCTACTTGTCCTTGCTTATGACATCCATTGTTGTTAGACCACTGCGTAAACTTTTTATGAAAATGGATGCTTCGGTTGAAAAGAAGGTATTAGGTCAGGTAGCCGTGGTGCGGACCTCTCGTGTTGATAAAGTATTTGGTGAGGCGCATATGGACGACGGTGCGGCCGGGCTAGTTTTGAAAGTGCGCTCCTATTCTGATGAAATCTTTAATAAAGGTGAGCGAATAGTACTGTTGGATTATGTTGAAAGTGAAAATATTTACCATGTTGTATCTGAAAAAGAATTTACAAATAAAACACTGTAAGGGAAAAAATAATGATTGAGTCGACAGGTATGGCCATTTTTTTTAGTGGTTTAGGATTCGTAGTTTTAACTGTCTTAGCAATACTGGTTGTTGTTAAAGCATGTTATGTCAAAGTAGAGCAGGGCACAGCCTTAATTAAAAATGGGTTGGGGGCAATACCCTCTGTGCATTTCTCAGGTGCGTTAGTTATCCCTGTGATTCATAAAAAGGAATTTATGCGTATCTCCTTGATCACTTTAGAAGTGGATCGACGAGGTAAAGAAGGCCTGATTTGTAATGATAATATGCGTGCCGATATTACCGTTGCATTTTATTTGCGCGTTAATGAAACACAGCAAGACGTACTAAAAGTCGCTAAATCACTGGGTTCTGCAAGAGCCAGTGATAAAGACGCCGTAAATGAGCTGTTTAATGCAAAGTTTTCAGAAGCACTGAAAACAGTGGGTAAACAGCTGGATTTTGTTAAATTATTTGAAGACCGCCAAGAGTTTAGAGATAAGATCATCGAAGTGATTGGTAATGATCTGAACGGTTATATTTTAGAAGATGTCGCAATCGACTACTTAGAGCAAACACCTAAAGCCGCACTTGACCCTAATAATATATTGGATGCAGAAGGCATCAAAAAAATCACAGAGCTCACGGCTAGTCAAAATGTATTTACCAATGATCTTGAGCGTGATGAAGAACTTGCCATTACTAAAAAGAATGTCGAAACAAAAGAAGCCATGCTTGAGCTTGAGAGACAGCAAGCCGACGCAGAGGCGCGCCAAGCACGTGAGATCGCAACCTTAAAAGCAAGAGAAGAGGCCGAGACACGAAAGGTGCAAGAAGAAGAGCGCCGTCGAGCTGATCTAACGACTATTCAGGTTGAGCAAGACCTACAAGTGCAAACAGAAAACCAGCGCCGTGAAATTGAGGTGGCTGAGCAAAACCGCATGCGTGCTGTCGCGATAGAAGAAGAAAAAGTGACGCGCGCCCGTGATCTTGAAACGGTTTCTCGTGAGAGAGAAGTTGAAATTCAAAAGATCGAAGCTGAAAAAGCCATTGAGGTTGAGCGTAAAGAGATTGCAAATGTTATTCGTGAGCGTGTAGCAGTTGATAAAACGGTTGCTATTGAAGAAGAGCGCATTAATGAAGTACGAGAAGTATCAGAAGCTGATCGTAAAAAGCAAATACAAGTCTTGGCTGCGGAAGCGCAAGCTGAAGAAGAAAAGGTACGCCAAGTAAAAGCGGCCGAAGCAGAAGAAATTGCAGCTAAACATAAAGCAGTTGAAGTCACAACAATGGCAGAGGCAGAGCTAGAAGCCTCTGCTAAACAAGCTGAAGCCAAAAAGAAAATGGCCGAAGCCTTACGTGTTGAAGTGGCTGCGCCAGGCTTGGCTGAAGCGAGTGTACAATCAGCAAAAGCCGAATCAATGGAAAAAGAAGGCTTGGCTGAAGCAAAAATCACGCAAGTTAAAGGCACTGCAGAAGCAGATGTTATTGCCTCTAAAGGTAATGCGCAGGCTGATGCGTTACGAGAAGAAGGTAAAGCCGAAGCTGAAGTCATTGCAGCAAAAGGTCTTTCTACTGCTCAGGCTGAAAAAGAAGTGGGCTTGGCCACCGCTAACGTGACTCGCGAACAATTTAGGGCCGAGGCAGATGGTTTAGTCGAGAAGTTTGATGCGATGAGCAAAATGAGTGAAGACGCTCGTTCGCATGAAGAATTCCGTATGACCTTAGAAGCAGCACTCAAAGAAGCTCTGGCTTCAATTGATGCAGGCAAAGATATTGCTAAAGAGAACGCAGAAGTACTAGCTGTTGCGCTTGAAAATGCCAAAATTGATATTGTTGGGGGGGAAGATCACCTCTTTAATAACTTTGGTAAAGCACTTTCTATGGGTAAAGCCATCGATGGCTTAGCCGGAAAAAGCGAGACTATTTCAGGGTTGCTTGAAAAATTCGCAGGCATTAAATTACCTGATGCACTACAAAATACTGATGTTAAAAAAACGAGTGAACCGTCTTAAAGAGATTTTTAATGTAAAGCATATTAATAAAAGCTTTGCTTGTTTTGTTGTAGAGCTGCTTGCATTGTTTTACCAAAGAAGTGTATAGCTAATAGGACATCATTAATGATTTTCTGAATCCTTAATGATGTCCCTCTGAAAAAATTCATATTTGAATTTGCCCTTTCAATTTTTATATTGTTATCTCTTGCTATAAAGGAATTTTTTATGTCTGGCTCGAATACGGCTGATGAACAGGTCACATTAGTAGATGATGCCGTCGCAGAAGGAGGTGCCTATGAGATTATTCGTCAGCGCTTGCTAGAACAAGGGCAGCAACTTAAAACAGAAATCGATACGCTCAATACCGCTCGATTAGACGAATTTGGAAGTACGGATCTTGATGTTATTGCACGTATACGTGTGCGCACAGAAAATAATTCGATTGCACGTGATATTGTTCAAATCGGTAATACGATACTTTTTGGCTATAACGTTTTTATTGGTCTCAAAAAAGAAACAAAAATAGAAGATGTTTTTTCACTTTTTTCATGCCAAGAAGAAGGTGGTGATTATGCCTTAGAGGCTATTTCACACGAAGACAGTTTTTTGTATGAATCCCGTTTTAAAAGTGATTTTGATGAGCTTTATCGTTACTACAAAAATACAAAATTAATACAGTTGGCGGTTAAAAATGGTAAGCTCTTAGCTGCCTTTCAGATTGGTGAGCGTTTAGAAGATGTAAGAGTTTTTCGCTGGAGTATCTCTGCAGATAACAAGACGGTTACTTATATTGATAATAGGGGTGAGCGAGATATCCAACTGCCCAACCCCTATGATTTTGAGTGGATCGACACCCAGCGCGAGGATATTGTTCAGGGAAGGCATGCACATATCAATATACTAGATACTCTTTTTGTCGATACGCTTGGCGGTAATCTCACCTTAAAAATAGAGAATAATACAGAAGATGGCCTAGGCATTTATAACGAGCCTGTTGATGATGCTACGCAATCACTTGATGATGCAGATGTGAGCTTTGCGAAGATTGGCGAGCTGATTCTTTTGCGTATAAAGCCTTATCGTGAAGAGCGCTATCGTTATTTTATCTACAATATTCTGACTGAAACCGCTCAACGAATCGATGAAATCGGTGAAAGTTGCATACAATTACCTGAAGATCATGGTGTGATCTTCCCCGGTGGTTTTTATTTGCAAACGGGTGAAACAAAATCCTATGATGAGGCCATATCGGGTTTTCGTTTTAAACGCATGATTCGCTCGCCAAACGGTGAAGATGCATTATTTGTTTTTTATGAGCCCAAAGAAGGTCAGGTTGCACTCCTTAGTTACAACTTGATCGATAAAAGTTTGCGCAACCCTATTTTAGGGCACGGTTATGCTTTATTTGATGATGGCCGCATTGTTATTTTTACCGCTGAGGATGAGCCTGCAAGAGTGCATCCTATGCAAGTTTGGCAAAGTCCTTATGTATCGCTTGAATATGCTAGCCAGCAGCCCGAAAGCCAAAGCTTTTATGGTCGTATAGGTAATGAAGAATTAGTGCGGGGTATCTCTGATCTCTACAGTATTCATCGCATTATTAAAAATCAAAGTGTGTCACTTAAATTATATGAAGAGTTAAGTCATACAGCGCATAAAGCTTTTGATAGCCACTATTGGCTTTCTGAGCAAGAATGCCAGCCAGTAAGTCAGCTGCTAAAACAGATAGAGAAAACATCTGAGTTGGTGATTGATGAATTTGAAAAAGTTGAAAGTATTCGTCAGCAATCTGCCAAAGCCATGCAAGAAGCTGAAGCAACGCAAGAGAAGTTGCTCTCAACAGCGCGGTTTAATGATTGGGAAACCGTTGAAGGATATGTCGATGTGCTGAGTCAGTTGCGCCAGCATAGAGGTCGTTTAGTTACGCTCAAAGAATACCGCTATATTAATCAGACGCGCCTTGATGAGCTCGATAATGAAGTTGTTACAATCACTCAAGAGCTTAGTCAAAAAACCGTTGATTTCCTATCTGGCCCTATAGCGCTACAGCCTTATGATGAGCACATTCAAACGCTCGATATCGAGGCAGAAAAAGCTTCTACCACACTAGAGTTGGAGCCGATTCTTGAAAAAATACAAGCATTAGCGAGTAGTTTAGATTTACTATCTGAATTGATGGCCACATTGAACGTGGCAGATGCAAATGTGCGTACCCAAATTATTGATGCTATTTCTGAAATCTACGCCAAGCTCAACCAAAGTAAAGCGAGAATTCAAAACAAGCAAAAGAACATGGGGTCAGCTGAAGCGCATGCTCAATTCTCAGCTCAGTTCAAACTATTTTCCCAAAGTATTAATAATGCGTTAGGACAATCTACAACGCCTGACCGTTGCGACGAGCAACATGCTCGTTTGTTAGTTCAACTAGAAGAATTCGAAAGCCAGTTTAGTGAAATAGATGAGTTCTTAGCCGATATTATGGCTAAGCGTGATGAAGTGCATGAAGCCTTTGAATCACATAAACAGCAGTTGCTAGATGAACAGCAACGTAAGGCATCGGCTGTATCGGATGCGGCGGAACGCATTCTTACTAGTATAGAAAAACGCTCACTTAAATTTACCCAGCTCGATGAATTGAATACATATTTTGCTTCAGATGTATTGGTCTCCAAGTCACGCGATATGATTGTGCGGTTACGTGATTTGAATGCTGCGGTTAAAGCTGATGATATTGAGGCTAAATTTAAAGCAATTAAAGAGCAGGCTATTCGTGCATTGCGTGATAAGAGCGATATATTTGAAGACGGCGGTAAAGTTATTAAACTTGGGCCACGCCATCGCTTTAGTGTTAACCAACAAGAGCTGGATTTAACACTCATTCCTCGTGAAGGCCAGCTTAATCTCCACTTGTCTGGAACGAATTTTTTTGAAGTAGCAGATCATAAAGTACTTAATGAATTAAAGTCTTATTGGGATATTACACTCATATCTGAAACGTCTGAAATTTACCGTTCAGAGTACTTGGCCTATCTTATTATTCAGGCTGCGCGTCAAAATACTGATAACCT
>CALIUX010000236.1 GCA_938048505.1 uncultured Pseudomonadales bacterium | reverse complement strand
AATATCAGAAAGCGCTTCACGTACAGCATCAAGCTTAAACGGCTTGACAACAGCAGTAATTAATTTCATGGATTGCTCCTAAGAGATTTGCAGGTGAGACTGCGTTAAAAAAGGCTGCGCAAGAGGGAGTTTGCGCAGCCTAAAAGACCTAACTAGACAGGGAGATTATTCGCCCAAAGGTAGGGTGTAAGATACTACGAATTTTGTATCATCTTCAAAAGCACCATCAGCATCATCAACAGTCAAACCAACAGTAAAGCTTAGGTTATCGTTGTATGCGTAGCCAATGTCAAAATGCGAAAGCTGATCTGGGCCATCAGACTCATCATGTCGACCATAAGTAAAGCTAAATGCACCAGCTGAAGCACCCAACGTCAGGTAACTGTAGCCTGTGCCACCTGCAACATTATCATAGTAGGTCAATGCGACAGGGCCATAGCCCAAGCTAAGAATAACCTCAGAAAGATCACCAGGCTCAGAACGTTGCCCAGTAGTTCGCAACTCACCTATGGCGCCAGCAGCAGATTCTGCATCAGGAGCAACAACATCTGTAGAAGCTGATGAAGGATAAACGTAAGTCCAAACGCTTAAATCATAAGAGAAGTCACCAACAGAACCACCATAGCCTGCGTACAGATCATATTCTGTACCATTAACGCTGTCACCTGAAGAAGCCCAAATACCCGCATAGGCACCAGAAGAGCTAATGTTTAAATCACCCCATACTGCTGCATCGCCATTGCCTAAGTCAAAACCACGCCAGTAGTACATGTTAGCCACACCAACCGATGCGCCCACTTCAACTTCAGCGGCTTGAACAGGAGCCATCACACCAGCAGCCATCACAGCTGCAACGCTTGAAGCGATCAGAGTTTTTGAAAATTTCATTGTTTTTCCTCCAAGGAACATTTGTTTTCTAAAATTCAGCCGTAGTGCCACGACTTTACTAAGTAGACTAAAGCAGAAAATTAGCCAACTTAATAAAAACCTTAAATTTCAATAAGTTAAAAAAAAACAAACCTCACCAAAATAAATTAAAGTCTAACTGAGCACTAACAACAACCAAAGCCATGCACCAAAAATAAGCAAAAGCCCTCAAAAAGGGCAAGACATTAGTTGGGGGATGATTCTAGCGCGTGTTTATTAAAAAATCGCGACGAATATTGAAAAAACGATATAAACAAGACAGTTATCAAGCACTTAAAATAAGTGCAAACCACCTAACACTTATAGAGTGAGAAGATTACGAACAAAAAGAGCAAATATCACTCAACACCAAAATGCAGATAACCCGCAAGAAGCAAGACTAACAAACGGGGCTTATGGTCAAATTTGAAAAGAAAGGGGAACAAGCGCACTTGAATTTGAAACAACTCAGTGCGCCCAAATAGCTCTAAACCTCAAACAGCCTGAAATGAAAAACAACAACATTTCCAGCTGTTTTAAGTAGATATTGATTTTGATTATTGATTATTGAGCTCAAGCAAGCGAATACGCGCCTCAAGCTTTTGCGTAAGCAGCTCAAGATCCTTGAGTCTCTGCTCGGTATCGCCTAGCGATTCTTCTGGTTCAGCGGGTTTTGCTTCGGCGGGCGCTACTGCACTGTTAATACGTCGAATATCAAGGCTGCCATTATCGCCCGAAGCGCCCGATGTGCCCGTTTCACCTTGGCGGCCATCACCTCCACCCGCAACCCAAGACCGGCTACCGCTGAGTGTCTTTTTATTAATGTAACGGCCTGAGGTCCCAACACCGGCAAGGCCCGCTTGACCACCTTTTCCTCTTAATCCACCGGAAATACCCACCTCAATACTATTGGTCAGATCTTCTAGTACACCTTCTTCGAGCGTGTAATGGAAGCGAAAGGAACCACCTTTGCCGCCAGACCCACCTTGTCCACCTTGACCCGCGCTCCCGCCAGCCTGTGTACAGTTTGGAAAATCAGGTACATTTTGACCATCCCCCCCTGCTCCGCCACGGCCACCACGGCCGCCGCTAAGATTAACTTTCACACTCCCAAAGCTCTTAATGCCCATCGACCAATGAACACTCGCACCACGCGTACCGCTACTACCGTCGAGACCATCACCACCTGCGCGCCCAGCCTGACACGAGGTTGCTTCACGATGAGACTTACCATCACTACCATCTCGTCCATCGCGGCCTGCACCCGAAATAACGACACCGTAACCGATGCTGGCTGCTTTTGCGTCAACCACCCACAAATCAACATCCCTAGCAAGCTGAATATTAGCTTTGTCATCAATAATGAGGTTATCTAGCGATAGTTTTGATTTTTGGGAATCAATAACATAGGTTGAGCCCGCTTTAATATGAAGATCTGCCGCTAAAAGACCGGCTGAAAAGAGACTGGCAGGAAGGGCAATCAGGAAAGCGAGTTTTTTCACGGTAAAGTCCTATTGATTTTGTGAATTAAAAAACAACGCTTAACAATACACCAACTGCCAAAAAATTACATTGATCAATTCCACATCAACAATAGTAGCAATCAATCAGAAAAGGCCGAAGTCCTACTTATCATCAATCAAACTGGAAAGAAAGTGATCAATTCCTTTGATAACGGGGCGGCGATACTCCGGTGACTCATTCACCAAGTGGTGCATGCCGTCTTCGACCATGCATACACTCACATTTTTTAATTTTTCTTCGAGCTTAGGAAGGTTATAGCGCCAATCAACAACACTATCTTTAGACCCTTGAGCAATGCAAGCTGGCACATCAAGTGATGGTCGCTCTTCAAACGTTAAGACCCATTCACGCATTGCCCGAATCCACCGCACAGACAACCGGCGCGATTGCAAAATGTCTCCTTGAGACAAAAAACTGCTAAAGCCTTCATCATGAGAGTTTGATGAAAAAGTCCGCCGAATACTGCGCAGCATACGGCCAAATAAAGTCAAAACGATTTGAATAGAGCGCCAGCGGGCAGGGCGCACAAGTGGCGCCAATAAAATAATGCCCGCATAGGGAGGAACACGTTTCGCTTTTTTTGCCCTGAAACAATGATTAAGGATGACTGCCGCACCGGTGCTTTGTCCAACAGCGTAAGCGGGGCCTTGCATGCGCGAGCGAAAATATGCCAACGTATTAGCGAGCACATCGCCATAGCTATCAAAGCTATTGATGACTGTAGGCTCACCATCGCTCAAGCCATGACCGGGTAAATCAATGGCGACAACTGAAAAGCCTCGCTCCAAAAAATAGCGCACTGCCGGCTGATAAAGTCCCACATGGTCAAATAAGCCGTGTATCAGAAAAATCGTTCCTTTTGCCTCGCTTAAACGCCAATAAAACGTAGCGATACGCCCCCAGCGACCTGCTCGCCCCTTAGGCTTACGATAACCACAATAATACTCAACACCCAATCCTTTTAGCGTGTAGAGAAAACCGTAATACTCAAGGTATTTGTATAGGGCAGGCAAATCTGTATGCGTCGTACGACAAATATCATCAAGCGAAAAATCGCTGAACGTCTTTTGCAATCGGAGTAAATCGTATTCGCTAAACATAAGAAGACCATGAAAACAGACCCGCAAGCATACGGCGAGCGCGTCAATTTGGCTAGCTTACAGCAGACATTTTGGTATTCGATGGAGCATACTGAATAAAATCATCGTTGCTATCGCGGGTCATATAATGAAGTGAAGGCGCGCCTTCACCTAATATGGCTTGGCAGATACTTTTGGTATGTCGGCCAGGGCGAGACATATTAAAACCCAAAGACGCATTATGCGAGCAAGGATCTTGATGTAGATCAACTAACGCATGCTCAGCCGAACGTGTACCTTCCAGAAAACGTTGAAATTGCGCTTTGCGATAATGGCCCGCCTCTTCAACATCCGTCGAAGAAGAATATGTAAAAAAAGGCGAGTTAGAGGTATTCGTACTGCGCATATGCCTTTGGCCGCTCCACGAAACCTGAATGCGCTCAGTCGGACTAAAACACCACAAATCACAAGGAGAGTAACTCTCTAAACGAAGGGACAAGAGCGCTTTTTTGAGCTGGCTAAAATCATCATATTGGAGTAGCGACGGAATAAGGTGACCACGACTGGTCTTGACTCGTCGACTACTGACGGCATCGCTCTGCACGGCTTGCTGATCTTGATAACGATTCAACAGTGCTAAAACCCAGCCATTGGCATGCACGCCAAACCATGTTCCGCCTGCGGCACCATCGACAGGGTGCCAATACCGCCACGAACCTTGACCACTTTCTTCACTAAAAAGTGGGGTAGATTCTGAACGCTCTAGCGATTCATCGCGATTCATCGTCACCACAAACTTGCGGCTTGCCGAATCTCCGGCTTCAAAAAATGCTGTTAAAGTACACATACTTACGCAGTCGCCGTACTTAGCGCACCCTCGTTTCGGATGTAAGATGCCGTACTAGGTGCCAAGCCAATCGACTCTGGCAGCTCAATGTTCTCACCTTTAAGCAACAGTTTGACATAAGCCAGGTGATGAACAGAATGATTAATCAAATACAGTAATTCACGCTCAATATTTGAAGAAAAGGCATAGTTTTTTTCTTGGTGACAATCCACTTCAGACACCACATCAATATGACTAGGCAGTGATTGCTCACCCAATTCCCAGCATTGATTCACAATGGCATCAGCGGCCTCAATCGATAAGGCTATATCGCGCTCAACTAATGCATCTCTTCGGCGGTAGTTATAATCTACAACCCCAGATTTAACGCCATCGAATACAGCATAAAAGTGATCATAAACATGACGAAAGTGTCGGCCAATATTCAGCGTATTAAAATAGTGTTGACCGCTATCATTAGGCATTTTTAACAGCACTTCGCAAACAGTTTTAACCGGCTGGACACTTTCAACCAAAGCATGCAAAAGAGACTCATTAATATTATTTTGCATGGTGGCGTTAGGCTGCATTTTGTTGACTCCATATTTTTCTAAATTGCTCTACGCCTTGCTCACCAAGGTAACGCTTCATATACCGGTCGGGCGTCTGACGCAAATCAACAAAAATAAGGCCATCGAGTGAATCATTAAAACTGCGATTGATAGAAAAATCGATAAACTTCCCTCGTAAGGCAATGTAATGCCTAATAAGTGCCGGTACGCGATACTGATAATTAACACGGCCTAACAACTTATTGATTGCAGCCATATTGACCAGAGATTCGGCCAGGTCATTTGACCAAAAGCGTCGCTTAAACGAAAACGGTGTATTAGGTTTTACCAGTGCACGTGTATTATCTTCTGCACTGTGGCCTGCCAACAGCGCATCAACCAGAATGGCTTTTACCATAGGCGCATAGCTTTTAGAAATACTGACACAGCCAAATAAAGTATGGCAGTCAGGATTTTTTAACATAAAGTGTCCCAGGCCATGCCACAACAAATCAAGCGACTGCGTATTGCTTTGATATTCTGTTGCGACAAATGATCGCCCTACTTCAACAGCGCCGCCAAGCGATGTTAAAAAACGCTTATCGTAATTAAATAATGACTTACTGTAGAGCGCTGACAAACCTCGCGCATTTACAAGTGATTGCACATTTGCCGCGCGGTAGCTTCCAACTAATTTATTGTTGATTGCATCCCATACCCAGATGTGATGATAGTAAGGATCAAAACGATCGGTATCGCGCTCTAGACCTGTGCCCTCACCGACAGCTCGAAATGTTTTTTCACGTTCAAGTGCAAGCAAATCAGCAAATGGGCCTAATTTATCAAAAGGCGCACAGTAAATATCAAAATCACCGCGTGATAATACGCAATAAGGTTTTAACTGTGGCAAATATTCAATAGTCGCTTGTAATGGCGATACCTGTCCTGGCGAAACATCTAAAATCGGTTTGGCATCATCATTACTGGCGTGGAGTTGCCCATCATTTTTTGAATGCAACAATTCACAACTCATGCGCAAATAGTCTGTTGCACTGCGCGGGTTGAGCGTGCTTTCATCAAGATGCGTAGGCTCGCCAACGCGAAGCGTAACCGTTTCATTAACTTTTGATATCATCGCCCGAGGCAACATCAATGTACGCAACCTGGGGTGGATTAACCCACTAAAATAAAAGGTTCGACTATTTTGTGCATCAACATGAATAGGCAAGCACTGCGCCTTAAATTTTAACGCTAAACGGCCCACAATATCTTGCCACTCAGGGTCAACAATATCACCTGAGCCAAGCTTGCGATGCGAAACAGTCCCCGCAGGAAAAACCAGCAAGGCTCCGCCTGCACGCAGATGCTTACTCACTTGCCGAATGCCTTTAGCATTTTCGGCTTGCTTATTAGGGTTAAGAACGTCGACACCAATAAACAAAGAGTGGAACTCTTTAAAGCCTAATAGCATTTCATTGGTTAGTACTTTGACATCACTGCGATAACGCAGCAATAACTGGCTCAGCAACATACCTTCAAGGCCACCCAAAGGGTGATTAGCGACAATAATAAGCGGTTCACCTTCTGGCACTTTAGCAATATTGTCTGCATTAAAAACTTGCGTCTTAACGCCTGTTTTTTTGAGCGTATAATCTAAAAATGCTTGCGCATCACCACCGTCATGATGGGTAAGCCACTCATCATACCAGTCACGTAAAACATTCAGCTTTGAAATGCGATTCACAAGCCAGCGCAAAGGAGCCGATAAGCCAGCAAGTGAAAGGGGATTGTTCATAATATTCTCTAAACTACTATCGGTCTGTCGTTTTGCGCAGATATTGCGTTGCGCTCGATATGACTGTATTTAATATTATTAAGGCAGATAAAACTGAGCCCTAAAAAGCGTAATGTTACCGCTCTCTGATAAATGTTTGAGTTCAAAGAGCCGTTTTAGTTTTTATGGTATTGAATTAATCTGTCTCGGGGTAATACCCCGTTAATGTTCTCTCACGACGCCAAGCGGCCAAAAAAGTCTTAAGGCCAGGCGTCTTCAATCCGTTTTTGCGATGCCATGCACCGATCTGAAATAACGTTCTGTATTGCCACATAAGAGTCTTAATCGCATCCATCAAGCGTGCGTTTTTGTCCCATATATGGATTGATTCACTACTCGCGCCATTAATTTCAACAATCTCAAGGGTCTCGCCTTGACGCAGTGCATTAAGATCTTCAAATTTTACATCAAGACGGCCGTAGTAGAAATCAGGCAGATCAGCCATAATCACATTGAGCTTTGCAACAAGCTCTGGAGTGATGTGCTCACGCGCATCAACAAATACCGCGCCACGACAATGACTTGCCGAAAACAATAATCGATAGCGCTCACCTTTCTCTAAGACCCGCTCCCAGTCCTGCGCATTACGCTCTTGATACAATTCCAGCAAATTAGCTGCTCGAGGATCTACAGCAACAAGCTCAGCCAGTGTTTTAACACCGTCACCCACAACAGAAGGTGTTTCTTTAAACGTTAATGAAACAATATCGCCTTGCGCATGCCGAGGGTCTTTGACATAAAAAATACCCACCTCAGGCTCATATTGTGATAATTTTTGACAAATAATACCGGAGCCCGCCGGATAATGTGCAATAACATCCAATAGCTCTTTTCGGTCATGAACAAGCTTCACACCCGCGCCACGGCAACCCACATCAGGCTTGCAAACCAAAGGCAATGCCAACCCTTGAGCAGCACATTGCTCAAGCAGTGTCGTCGCTTGGCTTTCTACATCATCCGTCGTCGCAACGTATAAGACCCAAGGTAAAATGGCATGCTTACATGCGCCTTTCGCCTCACGCATGAGTTCATGCTTTGAACCGCCAACCATACCGCTTAAAGGGATCACAGGATTAGCCAGCAATGGCAGAGTCAATGAGCGATAACGCACCGATAACACCAACCACTGAATCACAACCGGCAAATAGATAAGCCATGTGGGCCAAAATTCAAAGAATGAAACGGATCGATCATCTTCTTTAGGGCCACTATTTTCGGGGATACTCTTGTCGCAATGCTGTATAGCACAGTTTTGTGGCGATTCATTCACGCTTTTGCTTACATCATCAACACTTTCACTCACAACTGTTACTCACACTACCCTTAATACAGACACTAAACACTACCCGAAACTCCAAACAAAGAGATCGAATGACGATTATCCAAGCTGGGCACTTTACACCATTCACACGGTAAAAGTGTAATCACAAAAGCTTCACAGCATTACAAGCGATAAGAGCCGTATCACATAGCAACAGAAACCTTAGGCATAGCGCCAAAACAAAGTAGCAACTGACACCAAACTGTAACATCCTAACCATATCATTGAGCTACGTTAGACAAACCCTAGCTCAAGACATTATGCCTACATCTATACACCTGTTTATTTTCTTAATGCTTAACACACTGGTTTTTGCTGCGCCATTGCTTCACGCCAAGAATCATAGCTCAGATACAGACAGCGGTCAGAGCTGCCACGATAGCATAGGCAGTGTATTCAATGATTGCCTTGACCCAACCTGGCAAGAAGTCACTGCATCTCATGATTCCGTAAAATGGCAAGTCGTTGAGCTGAATGACCCACGTGCAAATGTGATCGATATCGAGTTCGGTGCGCATGAAGGTCAGCAATTCAGCATTGAAGCCGGTGCACTCTCAGACCCCAATACGCCTCATACCTGGCTAGATCTATCCGCTTTTCGCTATGGAAAGCTGGTTTTTGATGTACGGGTTTTAAACTTTTCAAACAATATTAACGGGTTTGAGGTTAGCCTAGGGTGCGGAAAAGACTGCAAAAGCGCTCCTATTGATGTAACCCCCAATACACTTGACCAGTGGCAGACTGTATCGGTAGGCATTGAGGATTTGATTGCTCAGGGGCTTGAAATTACGCAAATTCAGACCGCATTCGAATTCAACCCAATTGACGGAGAACAAGAGGGCGTGCATGTACAGTTAGATAACATTCGATTTGAGGCGCCAATCCCTGAACCCATGAGCCTTGTTGCGCTGTAACCTCTTGCCGCTCTCTTTAGCCCACTCTAATTAGCCCACTCCATTAGTTTACATAGGTGTACTACCGACGCTTCATCGCTCGCACCCATGATATAAATGCCAGCAAAACCGTCAGAAGAGAAGCCAAGTACACCTGCCCTAACGGTAAAAACACCCCCCAGAGAACGGCATAAGAAAAATGCAAAGCAAGGAAAAGCACTAAAAAGGTTGAAGTAAGCGCACACGCCCATGCAATGTTTTTCTTAAGGATGAAAAAGAAAAACAGCAAGATCAACAATAACGCACCAACCAACTTGATATAGACGAAATATGACGGGACAGTCAGATAAGCGCCATCTCCGACTGACATGAGCATTTGAGCTGTTAACGCCAGAGTATGATCATTATCGCGCCCAATCAAAACCCACCCCGAAAAGCGCTCTTGCCTCTCAGAAGCCGCCAATGTTAGCTGCACTGCTGGCGCTTTGATTTGCGTATATGCGCCATACAATGGAATCACTCGCCCGTCATAGCCTATCGAGACCTGACGCCTGTCCTCCAACCCCACTAATGAGATATCTTGCATTTGATGCCAAGACTGAACTTCATAACCGCTGTACCCACGCAGTAATCGCATCAAAAAAGATTCACGCAGCTCGCCATCGTTATTCATTAGCAGTGCCTGCCAAATCTGTCTTTTTACCGGAGCAGGGTAATGCTCAACTACAACACGGGGGATGGAAAATCGCTTTTCCGTCTCAGGGATAGACCATAATTGACGAGAAAGCCTGTTAGGCAACAAGCTGTGCCCTGCAGGTACTGAGTTAATACTCTCACCTTCGGCAGACCCTCTCCCTGCCACACCAATAATGACTCGTGTTTTTAAATCTTCAAGCAAGGCCTCTCGCTCTTCAACATGAGCGCGAATTGCTTTTTTCACCGATGAAGGTCGAATAGAAGATTGCGCAGACCACTCCTTTAACCGCTGGTCAGCTCGGCTTTGTATAAAGCGCACAGGATCGTCAGCCAAAAAACCGACAACCGCACCGCCCGCTTTGGCTTTATTCAAAATATCCGCTAAAGCCTCGGCACCGGCAATATCGGCTAACCAAGCGTCATATTCTAAATCAGGGACACGCACGACAGTAACAACGGTGTCAGGTGGAGGGAGCTCAATGAAATCAATTGCAACACGCAATATAGTCGCATCAATACGCTCAGCCAGCCGATCGAAGCCTTTGGGGGTAAACCCAAGAGCAAAGCAAACCAACCCAATCAAGACAACTACTTGCAAGCTCGTAAGGTAACGCCCTACTCGCAGACCTAAATTCACATTCAAAACTGCTACACCTTCCCTTAGCGATATTAAAGAAAATGTAAAGCAAGTGCCGGATTAAAGCAAATCAGCCGTCAAAACATATTAGTGAAACCCTACGCGGCTATATGAGATAAATACCAGCAAAAAAACAGCGCCCAACAAAATACATATGAATTGACTACATTCCAGCAAAGAGCCCACCCTCAAAATATTGATTGATTTTTGAACAGCTAGTCAACCATGTTAAATTTGTATATCATCAGTGATTAATAATTGATGCTGCTTATTCACAGTGGCAATGTATTAGTAATACATATTAACAATCACCAATCATGAAGGGACGATAAAACATGATTTCTGCTAAAGCCCTTCTTGTCATTTTTCTTGTTACATTTTCAGGTATGTGTATGTCTTTATCTTCTTTCAACCCCTTTAAAAAAGAAAAAGAAGTCGTTTTAATGTC
>CALIUX010000235.1 GCA_938048505.1 uncultured Pseudomonadales bacterium | reverse complement strand
GCTCGTATGATGGGGTTTGAGCCGCAGCCAAGTTTCACTCCTGATCAGTGGCTAACTGAAGGGGATGAAATAGTTATTGGTAATCAAGTATTATCGGTTTTGCATTGCCCAGGCCACACGCCAGGTCATATCGTTCTGTTTAGTGCCGCATCGCGTTTGGCTTGGGTGGGTGATGTCTTGTTTAAAGGCTCTGTGGGGCGTTCAGATTTTCCTATGGGAAATCATGATCAGCTGGTTAACTCGATCACCCAAAAGCTTTGGGTGTTGGGTGATGATGTTCGCTTTATTCCAGGCCACGGTCCTATGTCGACCTTTGCTGAAGAACGTCGTACTAACCGCTTTGTTGCAGATAGCCAATTCGGCTAACGTTCTTTTTAATAGCGATGATATTGAATGCGCTATTCTCAATAAGCTTTATCTCGAAGGAGCGTTTTTCAATAAGTGTTTTTTTCGAGAGGTATTGCTTCAGTAAGCAATTTTTCAATAATACTGCTTTTCAATAATACTGTTCTTAAATAAGCATCTATTAAATAAACAGTTCCATTATCCCTTTTCTGAGTAGGCTTTATGACAAATGATTTAACGCTATCTGATGATTTAGATGAAAACTATGCGCGTTTTATGGCGGAGGCTGAAGAGACGGGTTGTGTGTGGGGACTTGAGGGGGATGGAGGGTTTGCTTTGTGTCCCTCGAATATTAGCGAAGGGCTGGATGTGATCCCATTATGGTCGCAGCCGGAGTTTGCGAAAGTTCATTGTGTTGAAGAGTGGTCGGTGTATAAGCCGGTGCCAATAGCGCTAGAAGAGTTGCTTGATGAGTGGCTGCCAGGTATGCATGACGACACGTTATTAGTCGGGATTAACTGGAAGGCAGATATGGACGGTGAAGAGGTTGAACCGTTAGATTTGCTGGAAGACTTTGAGAGCTAATGTGTCATTCTTGAGAGTTAATGCGTCATTCCTGAGTGCTACTGGGCGAGTGCTCTACTGTTGGTAATATGTGTTTAAGCTGCGCCATGAGCTGGTTCACAGGCTTGCCCACAGTATGATATAGGCCGATGCGTCGATCTGGCTGAACGACGACTAGGCCGGGTACGCCCTCAATTCCATATCGATCTGCCACGGATTCTGCTTTCACTAGCACAGGGAGCGTTATCCCTTTCTCTGCAAGGTATGCTTGTGCATCCCTTTCTTCCCAGATGTTTAATATATAAAACGTGACAGGTGAGGTATTTGTTGCCGCACTTTGATTAATAGCTTTTGCATTGATGGCGGGTCTCGTTTCATTGCCTTCAGAAAAACCCACCTGCTGTGTGGCTGCGTCACGGTTATACGCGTCGGCAAGGCTTTGCAATTCATGCAGTAGGTGATTACATTGCCCGCACCATGTTGCCCAAAACAACATCACCACCGTTTTTTGCTGATCTGTTATATCGTGGAGCAAAGTGGGCTTTGATTCGGCGCTATACAGCATCCAGTTTGGGGCTAATTGCCCTGGCTGCATGCGCTCTGCCTTGGCAATGAACCCTAAGCTAATACCAAGAAGTGCAATGGCTGTTAAAAAGACTATTTTCTGCATAGTTAACTCTAAAGTGCTGTACACAGAATAGAGTCTACCCTGAGCAAAAAGTTTCGCTTTGAACTTTAGAGAAAGGTGCTTTATAGCGATAATTCAGGCGCTAATTAGGGTGTGTTCGTTACGAGTGTTGTGCAGTTTGTTGGCCATAAAAAAGCGAATGTAAAATGTCGATTGCATGGGCGCTGACATGTGCTTCTAATTGGGGAAGAGATGAAAAATTTGGTGATAGATTCACTAGGCCATTAATCGTTCTTGAGCCGTTGTGACATTGTGTACTGTGGGCCAGTAAAAAACTGCTCTCCCGGTTGGGCGATAAAGGATCAATGCTCTGGATAACCGTTAGCGAAAAGCGTTCTTGTAGCTGCTTGATGGAGGGAAGCTTCTCTAACCATTCGGATGTCAGTATAAACTCACGCTCCCAGTGTCGAGAGGCTTGGGAAGCCGTTGGATTCATTGTTAGCCTGCTGTGCATTGTTGTTATTATAGTAATGCGAATGGATTCAGCTTAGCGGCCAAAGCAAAATAATGGCGTGCACTTCATCACACCTTATTGCTTCTAGTTATTAATTTCTAGTGGTTGTTAACCTGTCGATTGCTCATCTGCTCGTTATTAAAAAGTAGACGGTTTTTAGGCATCGTTTTCTTCCAACAATAGTGTGAGGTGCTGCCTTAGGTCGCTTTCTATCATAGGTAAGTACTTTTCGACTAGCCCGTCAATTAATTCTTGGTGGTTGCTTTGTTTAGCTAGCGGGTGACTGATGCTTATTTTGCTTTCGCCCAGCTCAGTTTTACGACTAAGAGGTGTTGTTTGGGTTGTGGCTTTGTCATAAGTGAAATTGCGCAGTAGAGCTCTGGATGCCTCTAATGATTCGTCAGAAAGGGCAATCTCTTTAATGAGTGAGTTTTTGCTTTTATCCAGTCTGTCGCGCAGGTGCTGCGGTAAAAAAGGGTTTTCTTCATTTGAGCTTAATGCTTTAGCCTTAAACGGTTTAGCTTTAGGTACTTCAAGGGTTTCTTGACTGCCTTGAGTATGATTCTCTGATAATGTTTTTTCTTCTACTTGAATATTTTCAGATAAAGCTTCTACTGTCACGTCGGGTATGCTCTCTTGGGAGGCAAGCAAGCTATCGGGGGTGATGCTTGTACTTGCAGGGTTAATCGTTGCATTACCTTGCGTGTTTTCTTGTATATGATCTTCCGTCGTACTGTCTTCTGGTAAGCGGCTTTCTGATAAGCGCTCTTCCGTTAATAGCTCGTCTATTTCATCAGCGGTTGTGACTAATTGACTTCTTTGCGCATCATTTTGATCGATTGAGTGGTGTGCCATATCTAATACAGCATCACCCAATACGGGAATATTATCTGCTTGAAGTAGGGATATTGCGTCTAGAGTGGGTATTGCGTCAGGCTGAATTGTGACGTGTTCATCTACAGGAAAGCCTTCGTTTTTGGCCGGTTGATCACGAAGAGTGGCAATATCGTCGGTCAATAACCGCTCTTTGGTGACATTGAGATCGGTCGTGTTATTGGCTTGATCGTCGTGTTGTGAATGGCTAGACATGATGGCAATGGGCAACTCAGATTATTCTCTAGTGCGGAATATAGCCTACTTTTTGACCGTTAGGCTAGGCCTTTGGTATTAAAATCTGGCTTTTATATCATTTTAAACTATGCAGTTATTTCCTGATGCAATTTTAGACTTTTGTTTGGGTGTTAAAGGTATGTTTTAAGGCTCAAGACTGAGATGTACAGCACAAGAATGGCTTTTAACTCATCTTTAGGTTGAGTGCTTTTTAAGTATGTTTTTTTAAAGTAGGTGGGAGCGCTGCCAGCGACTATTCAGCTGGGCTCAGTTCAGTTGGACTCAGTTGAACATTTAAGTTGATCACTATGCATTTGATGCATCGAATCATTATTTTATGTGGTGCATATTGATCTTGTGGCTATTTTGTTGATAGGCGCGGTAATGGCTACGTGTTTCTTCCAGTATTTGTGTGTCTTGTATAACGATCTCTGCCACTCGTTGGTTTGGTTGAGTGATAGAAAGTGGTGCTGATCTTAAGTTCAGCACAAATTCTGCATTATGAGTGTCTACTTTTTGGCTCGATATAATAATAGGAGGGGCTGGTTCAGGTGCTGGGTCTAAAGCGTGAGGGAGAAAGGACTCGGGGCGAAATGCCCATAGCTGTTGACTAAGTTGAGTCGCCATACCGTGATCATCAAGCAGAATAAGCATGCTGCCTGTTTGTGCAAATGCCCTTTGGCATAGCTTTGCTGCAAAAAGGAGGCGGGCTTCTGTTGTATTGTCTTGCAAAACGTAAAAGTCGATACGAGCCATGTTAGATACGAGTCAGTATGGGGCGGGTGTGATGAGCGATGAAATTTACTCATGCCAGAGTAGAGCAGAGGTGTATGATTGAAATACATCTCTGCTCTGGTAGCTATACCTCTATTATTGCCGTTGCAATCGATATTGCTATCTTAAGCGTTATTGAGAAGGTAATTTAATAGTAACGCTACAGGTCTGCCTGTTGCTCCTTTATTACCACCGCTGTGCCACGCTGATCCTGCAATATCTAAATGAGCCCACGGGTATGCTTTGGTGAACTCCGATAAAAAGCACGCCGCTGTGATGCTGCCGCCCGCGCGACCACCAATGTTAGCAAGGTCGGCAAAGTTACTTTTAAGCTGCTTGCCGTAGTCATCCCAAAGAGGCATTTGCCATGCGCGATCATGAGTTGCCCGCCCAGAAGCCAAGAGCTGATCTGCTAAAGATTGTTGGTTTGCATACAAACCCGTGGCATGGTGCCCAAGAGCGATGACGCAAGCGCCCGTCAGCGTAGCAATATCAACAACACTTTTAGGCTTAAAGCGCTCAACGTAGGTGAGCGCATCGCACAGTACCAACCTGCCTTCGGCATCAGTGTTTAAGATTTCAATGGTTTTGCCCGCCATTGAAGTCACCACATCTCCAGGTTTCGTTGCGTGACCGTTAGGCATATTTTCAGCCGCAGCAATCACACCCACAACGTGAGCTTTTGCTTTCATTTCGACGAGTGCTTGAAAGGTTCCCATGACACTTGCTGCGCCGCACATATCGAACTTCATTTCATCCATGCCTGCTCCAGGTTTTAAACTGATGCCGCCGGTATCAAAGGTAATGCCCTTGCCAACAAGCACATTGGGTGCTTTGGTGGTCTTACCTTTGTATTCCATGATGATGAACTTGGCGGGTTGATCACTACCGGCAGAAACAGACAGCAAGGAGTGCATGCCAAGCTTTTTCATTTCTGCTTCGTTGAGTACTTTTGTTGTCAGTACGGTGCAGTTCGTCGCTAATTTTTTGGCTTGTTGGGCTAGGTAGGTGGGCGTACATATATTGCCCGGTAGATTGCCTAGCTCTCGTGCAACATTGACCCCTTTTGCTGTTGCATAGCCGCTTGTGGTACCGGCTTTGAGCAATTTCACGCTGTCTTTATTGTCATGCGCAAAGGTGGCTTTTTTGAGCTGAGGTAGCGGCGCATGGCTGGGCTTGGTTGCAGTATAGCGATAAGTGGCATGTTCAAGTGAATAGCTGAATTCATGCGCAAGCGCTTCTGCTGTAATGCCTTCTAAAATCAGCGTATCGAGGTGAATACTAGCATGGGCAATGTCTTTGGTGATGAGAGCTTTTGCAGTTGCCTGTGTTAATTCGCGTAACGCTTCAATATCTACCAGATGTGATTGTTTTGGCGCAGCGGTTTTATTATGTGTGGCGATGACTAAAACGCGCGCAGCATTGCCGTTGGGAGAATAAAGCCAGAGAGTTGAGCCTGTTTGTGCCTTGAGGTCTCCGGCTTGAATAGCGGTTGTTAACGCACCTTCACAAAGGTCATCTGCTTGTTTTGCGGCAGTTGATAAAGCTGCTTTGGGGTCAACAAAAATGACTGTGCAGTCAGATTTGTACTGATTTAATGTTGCTGTTTTACAGATGAATTGCATCGTGGTCGTTACTCATATTTTGTGGTATTTCAAGGTATTTACCATAGACTTAGTGTGCCTATGTGCCCATAATCCAATACAGTTTAAGGCGGCTTTTCGTCAAGTCTAGCGAAAAGCCGCTTCTAACTTCTATTTTCATACGTCTATTTGACGAATAAGCGTGTGAAGCTTGTAAATTAATGCTTTGAAAAATAATAAAAACACGTCGTACGACAAGGTGTTTTTTTGTGGGTTTAATGTGATCGTTTTTCGATATCTTGCTAAAGAAGTGTTTGGCAGCATGCTGGCTGTTTGCATTGTATTGCTGTTGATTATCCTTAGTGGCCGATTTGTGCGCTATCTTGATGAGGCCGCCTCTGGTGGGCTTGAGGCATCAGTGCTTTTCTCACTTATGAGCTTCCGCTTACCGTCTTACCTAGAGCTGGTATTACCCTTGGCTTTTTTTATTGGCATTTTGCTCGCTTATGGCCGCTTGTATGTTGATAGTGAAATGACGGTGCTTAAAGCGTGCGGAATGAGTGAGGCGACGCTTGTACGCTATACGCTGGTTATTGCATTAGTTGTGGCGTCGGTAGTTGGCGCTTTCAGCCTTTATCTTGGCCCAATTGGCGCGCAAGCATCTGTGGCGCTCATTGAAGAGCAAAAGAGTCGTACTGAATTTGAAACACTCAAACCTGCGTATTTTCACAAACTAAGTGGCGGAGGCGTTTCTTATGCAGAAGCGGTTAGTGATGATAAAAAACGCCTGCAGAATGTCTTTTTAGCGCGTCCGGGCGATGCTGAACGCCGAGTTTCTATTATGACTGCGACCACCGGTGAAACCGTACTCGATAAGATTTCTGGCCGCCGGTATTTAGTTTTAAATGATGGTTATCAATACCATGGAACACCCGGTCAGTCTGATTACGAAGTGGTGAGCTTCTCATCTTACGCACAGTATTTACCTGAGGGTGACTACCAGACAAAAGAGCGTGACATTATGGATGCCATGCCAACGCAAGAACTTCTACTGTCTTCGACTCCTCAAGCTAGGGCGGCTCTTCAGTGGCGTCTATCGATGCCGTTTTTAGTCTTGGTTGTGGCACTATTAGCTGTGCCTTTGAGTCGTACACAACCACGAAAAGGGCGTTATGCCAAAATGATTCCGGCCATTTTGTTATATGTGGTGTATTTAGTGTTGTGTAATGCAGCAAGAGGGTTGCTAGATGAAGGCCGAGCACCTGTTCCTTGGCTCCTTTGGGGCGTGCATGGTGCCTTTTTATGTTTAGGTATTGTGATGTTGGCATGGCCCAAACTGGCGAGCAGCATTTCAGCCGTACTAAGACGCCCCCAACCTATCGCAGCATGAGGTACCCACTATGAGAAGGATTAACCACTATATCGGTGTCTCAGTTGCCGGTGCGATTTTGGTCGTGCTGTTAGTCATTGTTGCACTCGATGTTATTGCGATGCTGGTGGATGAGCTCGATTCGGTTGGCGGTGATTACACATTCATTGAGGCGGCTACTTATACTGTGCTGCAAGTGCCCGCTAGTATCTATGAATTTTTACCTTTAGCCTCTTTAGTGGGGTGTTTAGTAGGTTTGGGCTTATTAGCGAATACCAGTGAATTAACGGTCATCCGTGCTGCAGGTGTCCCGGTTTCAAAAATTATCTGGGCGGTTATGCGGCCAGTATTGTTTTTTATTGTTGTAGCGCTCTTGCTCGGTGAATATATTACGCCCACGCTGGGTCAATATGCTGAAAGCCGCCGTGCGGCTGTGCTGGGCCATGACACGGCGTTGACCGGTCAGCGCGGTGTGTGGAACCGAGAGGGTGAAGAGTTCATGCACTTTAGTGCTGTGTTACCTAATGGTAAGTTACTGGGCATGACGCGCATGCAGTTTAATGACAAAGGACAGTTGCTTAAGATGACGTATGTTGACTCTGCAATTTACCAGGGTACGCAATGGTTTGAAGAGCAGGGCGTAACAACGCAATTGACGCCCGAAGGTGTCAAAACAGAACGGTTTGATGCGCGTTACTGGGAATCTGATATTTCCCCTGCATTGCTCTCTGTCATCGCCTTGAGCCCTTCTAGCTTACCTATGCAGCGTTTGCTTCCCTATGCCAGCTACCTTGAAAAACAAGGCCAAAGTGGTACTGAATACCAGTTAGCATTTTGGCGAAAAGTCTTCCAGCCATTGGCCACGCTTAGCTTGGTTATGATTGCGATTTCGTTTGTCTTTGGGCCATTGCGTCAAGTAACTGTCGGTTTTAGAGTATTTGCTGGCGTTATTGTTGGCATTGTTTTTCAAACGGCTCAAGACTTACTGGGGCCAAGTAGTTTGATTTTTGGCTTTTCGCCCCTTATTGCCGTTCTAAGCCCCATTATTCTTAGCTTACTTGTCGGGATTGTACTGCTCAAAAAGTCACTGTAGCTACCGAATACTTTTTATTTTTGGTACTAAAGTGCTTGTTTTTTTGTGTTGTGCCTTCTCAGAATTCAGCCGTCTTGCATTTGGATGAACGGTCATTTTGTCCGTTCATCCCCAAAAATGTACGCGGTGTCAAAAACTTGTCGTTTTCCGTCTTTGATTCCTTGCTTCCTGTTAATGAATTTGTTTATGTCACACCTATGACAGCCCGTGGCAATGTCTACGGGCTGATTGATTTCATAATAAAGTATTGGTTTTAGTGTGAAAAAGCAGCTCTCAGGTTTTACCCTCGTTGAGGTCATGATTGTCGTCGCTATCGCTGCCATTTTGTTGGCCGTTGCTGCACCGTCTTTTAATGGTGTGATTGCACGCTCAAATATTGAATCATTGCAAGATCAGTTCTCACGCGCGGTGGTGATGGCACGTACAGAAGCTGCGAGCCGTGGTGAGCGTGTGACCTTATGTCCACCTGGCTGTACAGGCAGTGATTGGCGTGATGGCTGGATTGTGGTAATCGGCGACCCTACTGCAGCGACTCCCGATTTTGAAGAAATCGCTGCCTTCCAAAATAAGCCAAATTACCCGCTAGCAGTCAAAATAGAGGGTGGCGCACTAGCAGAGCGCATCACATTTGATGAACAAGGCTATAACGCTGATGACCAACGCTACTTATTTGGTGTATGTGAAAAAGAAGCCAATCCACAATACCAGCAAGGCGTGATGGTTGAGTTTAGTGGCCGTGTCACACGTACTTTGACAAAAGAAGCGTTATTGCATGATGGCCAAAGTGACGCAGTTAAAAAAGTGGATTTAGCGTGTACGTAACGGCGCTGCCTTTCACTTTTTTCCAATCGTTTTTTTAAAATTGTTATTCACTACTGTTATCACATCAAGCCTAAATATAAATTCGGTGGGATGATAAAGGGTTAAATAGACAGGTATTAATCATGCGCATTCATAGAAATAGTCAAGCTGGAACATCGTTATTTGAGGTGCTAATTGCTCTCTTTATTCTTGGTGTGGGGCTGCTTGGTGTCATCTCTTTACAGGCTGAGTCGCTAAAGCTTAATCAACAAGCGAGCAGCTCTACGCAGGCGTTATTGCTCGCTAATGATATGGCTGAGCGGATTCGTATCGCTAAGGCCGTTTGTGATGATCGAGCCAACAAAGATCCGGCCACTACTTGCATAGGGTGGGGCCAGATTGAGGACTATGTTGATTTTAAGACATGGGAAACGTCTGTTGAAAATGCTTTGCCTGGTGGTACGGTAAAAGTTGAAGATACGCCTGTTGTCTCAGGTAGTTCGGGGATACCTGAGCCAGGCCAAATCAGTATTAATATCACGTATCAGCAGATCAAGCTTAATACGGAGGGGCCTGCTGTGGTAGATGATGTGAAAAATATTGATTATAAGCTTGTTACAAGGATTTAAAAATGACTGATTCTAAGGTGAATGTAGTAAGCCAAAAATATAATACTGTTGCTAGAAATATGTTTTCTATGACTCAATGCTCGAATAATAGAGGGTTTTCTCTTATTGAATTGATGATTTCAATGTTGATTGGCCTGATTGTGCTTAATGGCGTCATCCAAATTGTAATCAATAGTAAGCGTAGCTTTATAGATAACCAAGAAATGTCACAAATCCAAGAGAATGCACGCTATGCAATGGATATACTAGGGCGTGAAGTCCGCTTGGCAGGTTATTTTGGTTGCGTACCTGAAGAAAAGGGTGCTATTGGCACCTTTTTAACAAATACCGCTAATACTGTATTAGAAAACTTTATCCTTCATGGCAGTAAAGATGGCGATCTTGTTGCTCTAACGGGTTTTGAAGGCAAGGAAAAAGCTCCAGCGCCGTTCAAGGGACAGATGCTTGAAAAAACAGATGCTTTTGTGATTCGGCATGTGCGAGCAGATGATGAATTTGTTGTCACAGAAAAAGCTGCATTTAACGGTGGTGTTCTCAAATTAAGCAATGTAGATACGCTGAGTAATTTTGCTGGATATCCAACGCTTCTCTCTTCTGCTACTTGCCAAGATGCATTGTTATTTAGTGCAGGAGCGTTTGATACAGGAAGTAAAACATTAGCAGGTTTACCCGCTCAAGGTGGTGCTGTTCAATTAGGTGCTTTTACTGAGGGGTCACGTTTATCACGTTTATCAGTATTGGGTTTTTATATTGGTGAATCGACTGTAGTGCCCGGCATGCCTGCACTTATGCGTGAAGTGGTTATTAGTTCTGGTGGTAGTGTTACCACGCGTTCAGAAGAGTTGGCCTTAGGCGTAGAGGATATGGAGCTTGAATATGCCGTAAGCAACAGCAACGCCTTAAGCGATGCCACCGCTATAACATATAGTGATGCTAATGCAATTACGGCAAGCAATAACTGGGATAAAGTTGTGGCTGTTCGCATCAACTTGTTGTTCCGTTCTCAATCATCCAGTTATAACGTAGGGGATTTTACCTTCCTCGGTGATACGCTTCCTGATGAAGGATTTCTTAGGCAAGCTGTGACGTCAACTATTCAAATACGTAATCGAGGTTAATATTTATGTCGGTCAAATTTGATGTGATTAAAATCAAGTGTCAGCAGGGCACTACACTGATTGTGGCTCTCGTAATTTTAGCAATCGTGACGATTATTGGTATTACTTCAATGCGCGGTACCAATTTAGAGATGAAAATGATCGCCAGTGCACGTGATCGAGCCATTGCATTTGAGGCTGCTGAGTCAGCTTTGAGGATTGCCGAACAAGATCTTGAAGATAATCCTCCTCAATTGGCAACTTTAACGCAAACTTACCAAGCCTCTTGTGCAAAAGGTCGATGCTTTGATGGAGTGTATAATCCTGATGACCCATACAATAGTTGCTCTATTCTTCCGGTCAGCGCAACGAGTGCTCCGTTAACGAATATCGTCCCTTTCTGGGAGCGCCCGGGGGTATGGAAAGGCAGTTCAAATGATTCAAATAATCTGCATCTAACAACTCTTGTTTCAAAGCCTAATGGCGCGACTATTCCCGTAAAATACATTGTAGAATTTATGTGTTTTACCTTAAAAGACAGAAACTTGTTGTCCAGGGTCGATGACCGAAGTCCGCCAGACTTAGCCCTTATTTATATTCCTATGTTTAGGATTACCGCCCTTGCCAGTGGCCCCGGTGGGCGCTCACAAGTTGCCGCACAATCTATTGCAAAAGTTGACCTCGAGCCCACAACAACTCCACCTGGTGGAGCGTAGTAGGATATCGTTATGACAAATAGACTTAAGAGTTTCAGTTCAATGCGTATGATCAAAAC
>CALIUX010000234.1 GCA_938048505.1 uncultured Pseudomonadales bacterium | reverse complement strand
GCACCTTGGAATAGTGCTTCTAAATCCCACTAAGATGATTTATGTCATTGGGTTTTTTATTGGGTCATTACTTGGGCTAACCGGTGCTGGCGGCTCCATTTTTGCCGTACCGCTACTCATTATAATACTCGGCCTGTCTCCTGTTAATGCAATGGGCGTAGCATTGGGAGCGGTTGCCGCCAGTGCGCTATTAGGTACGGTGGCTCAAAGGCATCATGTTTTGTGGTTGCCATCCTTGATACTGGCCAGTGGCGGCGTCATTTTTGCCCCGATTGGTAAGTACTTATCGTTACATGTTTCCGATAATGTACTGGTATTGGGGTTTACTGCGATTGCAATCATCATTGCTCTGCGCATGCTCAGGCAATCGATTGTTCAACCTCAATCGTCTGCTCATGTTCGGGCCAGCATCCCGTCATCAAGCCAGCCAAGTCACTTTGTTGCATGCAGATTGAGCCCGACCGGTCAATTCCAACTAAAGCCGCGTTGCTTGAGCGGTTTAGTTTTAGGTGGGAGCGTAATAGGCTTTGCCTCTGGGTTGTTTGGTGTGGGAGGCGGCTTTTTAATCGTCCCTATGTTGCTCTTTTTAAGCTCACTTTCGATGGTTGTGGCTATTGCTACCTCTTTAGCAGCAATCACTTTGATTAGTAGTGCCGGATTTGTTGCACACCTATGGTTAAGCGAGTTTAGTTCAAATGATTTATTGGTAAAGATTTTATTGGGCGCAACGATTGGCATGTTAGTGAGTCAACGTATTAGCCGGTTCATTGCTGGGCCTGTTTTGCAGAAAATATTCTCTATATTATTGATATTGATATCACTCATGTTGCTTGCCCAGCATTTTTATTTTAGCTCGCCCAGTGCGATGTAACACAGGGGGTAGGCCATGCTACTCGAACAATATTTTGATCAAGACACTTCAACTTATACCTATTTGATTGCCGATCAAGAAACGTGTTCGGCAGCGTTAATTGATCCTGTGAATACAGCGGTAGAATTTTATCTTTCGGTATTAGAAAAGCATAAGTTACGGTTGTATTGTGTTTTAGATACGCATACCCATGCCGATCATATCTCTGCCAATGGAATGCTGCGCGACCAAACCGGTTGCCTAACGTTATTAGGGCAAGAAGCACATGCGAGTTGCATCGATAAAACGTTAAAGGGCGGTGACATTCTACATGTAGGTACTTTAAATATTAATGTTTTATATACGCCGGGTCATACAGATGATTCGTACAGTTTTTATGTTCTTGATAATGATCAAGGTTATCTTTTTACTGGCGATACGCTTCTCATCAATGGAACCGGCCGAACAGATTTTCAAAATGGTAATGCAAAAAAGCAGTACGATAGTCTGTTTAACATTCTACTTCGCTATCCAGATGAAACTATTGTTTACCCCGGTCATGACTACCACGGCATTAAAAAATCCACTGTTGGCCGCGAAAAAATGCATAACCCTCGATTACAGGTCAGCGATCAAGCGCACTATGTATCAATAATGGAAACCCTCAACTTGCCCAACCCAAAGCATATGGACGTTGCAGTGCCAGCAAATAGAGCGTGTGGGAAGTTACAATAGTTGTTGTAATAGAAGTTGCAATAGTTGTTGGCTCAATAATAGCGCGATTGGAATTAGAGCCTTTTTTTGAAGTCATGCCGTCACGAGTTGCCTCACTTTAGTCAGCAGCATACAATGCGCCGCCTTTGAACTGCTGATGAGTCGAGACGTGCTATGACACCCCGTAATTATCTGTATTTATTGCAGAACTATGAGCGCTATCAAGAACAAATTGAGCGTCTGATTATGTCGATCATGACGGCTCAAGCTAAGCCAGTTGGCTTGCCTAATGTGAGTACATTAGAAAGTAGTATTGAGCAAATGCAGCAATCCTATCCTTTTGTTGAACTGCTCTACTATGTAGACGAGCAGGGCGTGCAAGTAACGGAATCTGCTATTGCTAAAAATGTAAAAGACGCTAAAAAGCGTGAAGCAGGCATTGGTTCTGATCGTTCTAATCGACCGTACTACAAAGCGGCTTTAAATAATAAAAATAGCGCAACGGTGACGGACCCTTACCTGTCTACTGCGACGCATCAGTTAGCTATTTCTGGTGTGCGTCGTTTTACCCAATCCGATGGGGCGGCTCATTATCTGGTATTGAATATTAATCTTGAACAGCTTATTGCTTTTTTGAACGGCGACAGCTTACGCAATTTGGTGCATCCTGTTTTTCAAGTTATTTATGCTTTGATTGGTGTGATGTTGGTTGTTGTGTCTATGGTGCTGCTCTTTGCAGCAGGTCAATCCTTATTTGAAATGCTGCTCGAAAATACAAAAACAGCCAATCAAGCTTTCCATTCGGTTATTCTCATTACCTTGGGCTTAGCGATTTTTGATTTGGGTAAAACGATTTTAGAAGAAGAGGTGCTGCTGCATAAAGATATCCATCATTCTGGCTCGACCCGCAGAACTATAAGCCGTTTTATGTCGGCGATTGTGATTGCTGTATCAATTGAGTCGTTATTGTTGATGTTTAAGTCTTTATTGGGCGATGCCACTTACCTCAATTCTGCCGTATTCATGCTGTTTGCTGCGGTTGCTTTATTAGTTGGATTGGGTGTTTACCTAAAGCTCACTAATGATGAAGGTGATAAAACGTCATAAAGTGTTAATTACTTAGGTCTTTTTTTGTGCAAAAGGCGCATTTTTTCCTTAAAGTTGCGCGAATATTGTCAGTCCCTGAGATGGGTGCGTGTTAATTTAGCTCGTTTGCCCTGTTTTGTGCAGGGCTTTTTTATATTGATGCCGGTCATGCTGAATCAGTTTTGCAATAATAAAGAGGTTAATACTATGGAAAAAGACTTGGCGAATTTTCATTACCCTATCTCCACACTCTTTCCGCGTGCTTCATGTGAGGCGGATTATGAGCCTTTTGCCTTGAGCGCAGAACAAGTAGAGCACTTTGAAGAATTTGGTTATGTAACAAACGTAAAGATATTAGAAGAAGAACATGTTGATGCGTTGAATCAAGACCTTGCAGAAATTGCTGATCCTAACCACCCTTTGCACCACTTGTTTTACGAGTTTCACAGCAATCAGTCGACCGACCCAGATACGGTTTTATTTCATTCACTTGGGCACTGGCGCATCAGTAAGAGCTTTCATGATGCTTTATGGAACCCTGCATTTGTTAAGCCGGCTAGTCAGCTATTGGGTGATAAAGCCGTTCGTTTCTGGCACGACCAGTTGTTTTGTAAGCCTGCAGGGCATGGTGGTGTGGTAGCGTGGCATCAAGATTATTCCTATTGGGTTAGAACGGTACCCATGCAGCATCTAACGTGTTGGATTGGGCTTGATGACGCGACTCAGGAAAATGGATGTTTAAACTACGTACCTGGTAGCCACCGCTGGGGTTTGCTTGAGCGACTAGAGTTGGGTGGTGAGATGGATGCCATTTTTCAGCAACTCAATGAAGAGCAGCAACAGCAAATTAAACCTGTACCAATGGAGCTCAAGAAAGGTCATGCGTGCTTCCATCACCCGCTGATGCTACATGGCTCTTATGAAAATAAATCTGACCGAAGCCGAAGAGCAATGGTGTTGAATGTATTCGCCGATGGAACAATGAGTGATACGGATGATGTGATGCTACGCGGAACGGATATTCGTATACCTAAAGGCCAAGCGTTAAATACAAAGTACTTTCCTTTGTTGAAAACGGCGGGCTAACATAAAAAAAGCAGATTCATGAATGAATCTGCTTTTTTTATCGGAGAGCATTAAGGTTTAGCTATTTTTATTTAACACGCTCTACTGTGATTTTGGCGACTGCACCGCGCCAGTCATAAGCCGATTTAGTCAGGTCTGCTTCACCATGAATGCCTGATGCAATGTGAACAAACCCTTCGCCGTCATCTTCAGGTGATAATGGCGCGCCGCCACATTGTGGTCCTGGAATGCTTGCACAAAGCTCATCGTTTGTTTCGCTGCCTGCATCATATGCATTGGCAAAGTAAGTGCGTGTGCCGTAGTGAGGGAGTTTTACGGTGTTAAGTGCTAAGAATGTATCATTTGTCGGGAGCAGCATAGCCGCTACGCTCAGTTTTGAAAATTGTGCAGTAGTCGTTAAGGTAATTGTGTATGAATCACCAGCCTGCAATAAGCCTTCTGACGTGGCTGTGCCCATTACTTGACCTGTCGCACCATCCAATACTTCTTGCAATGGTCCTGTTGCGCCACCTTCAGCCAGTGCAGCCAATGGCTCAGATGCGGGTTGGCCAAGTTCAAAAAGTCCAATGGTCTTTTTGTGAGCTGCTGCTAATACTGGTGTGAAAACCTGACCCTTGGTGATGTTGGTTACCGTGATTTCATAGCTTCTTTCTTTGTTATAACCACCATAGTAATAGTCGGCCGATACATTGGCTGAGGCGGCTAGACCGAGTGCAGCAATAAGACTGAGCGCTTTCATAATAGACCCTATAAATATTGTTATGTGAATATAGTATTGGTTGGTTTAACTTGGTGCGCCGAAACTATATGAATCACAAGAGGTTAAAACATCACGTAAGGGTCACATAACAGTCACTTTTCAATGAGTGGTACAGAGTTGGCAATATTGAATCTGTTTTTTAATTGCGTGATGCAATAAGAGTGCTTTTT
>CALIUX010000233.1 GCA_938048505.1 uncultured Pseudomonadales bacterium | reverse complement strand
TTAGAAGGCTTGCGTACCGCTATACAGGAAGATGATGGTCAGCACCTTGAGGCAGTCTATGATCGCGCAAAGATGGCGCGCGATAAGTTCTTATGCGCTGGTGATTAGGTGCCATACCAAAGTGTTCTAAGTGAACCCCCTTATACGTGATTGTTTCAATAGGCCTGCCCGCGTATAATTCGTTGTGCTAAGTGCATGTACAGTGGTAGAGCATTTATTGGTATGGCCTACTCAGAAGACCTATTTGTTCACTAACTCAAAAAAGTTATGAAATAAAAGGGTTATCACAGTGTTACTACAAAGAGTTGCCACGTCAGTGAACCAAATACCTACCCGTACCCCACAATTTTTCATTTTAAAATAGTCGGCGTTATCTAGCTGCACTATTTCATCTCATTACTTAGGCCTTAACAATCAGGAAATTCCCTCTCCATGTCTGAATCGACGTTAAGTGATTACACCCTGACGCACCTGAAACAACTCGAAGCTGAAAGCATTCATATTATTCGGGAAGTTGCTGCAGAGTTCGACAACCCCGTCATGCTTTATTCAATCGGCAAAGATTCTGCCGTGATGATGCATCTTGCGCTCAAAGCCTTTGCACCGGGTAAGCCACCTTTCCCGCTTATGCATATTGATACCACATGGAAATTCAAAGAAATGATTGAATTCCGTGATAATCGTGTGAAAGAGCTTGGTTGGGATTTACTTGTCCATATTAATCAAGAAGGCGTGGATATGGGCGTTGGGCCATTTAGCCATGGTAGCGCCAAGCATACGGATATCATGAAAACACAAGGGCTTAAGCAAGCCTTAAATAAATATAAATTTGATGCAGCTTTTGGCGGTGCACGCCGTGATGAAGAAAAATCGCGTGCAAAAGAGCGTGTGTATTCTTTCCGTGATAAAAATCACCGTTGGGATCCTAAAAATCAACGTCCTGAGCTATGGAATGTTTATAACAGCAAGGTTGATCCCGGTGAAAGCATTCGAGTCTTCCCGCTGTCTAACTGGACTGAACTTGATATTTGGCAATACATTCACCTAGAGAGCATTCCTCTTGTCCCATTATATTTTGCCGAAAAACGACCTGTCGTTGAAAAAGATGGCATGTTGATGATGGTTGATGATGACCGCATGCCTATTGGCCCTGACGATAAAATAGAAGAGAAAATGGTGCGCTTCCGTACGTTGGGTTGTTACCCGCTAACAGGTGCCGTTGAATCTGAAGCTGCGACTTTGCCAGAAATTATTCAAGAGATGCTGTTGACGACTACGTCAGAACGTCAGGGTCGCGTTATCGATCACGACAGTTCAGGGTCTATGGAAAAGAAAAAACAAGAAGGCTACTTCTAAGGTTTAGCGAGAATATTATGAGTCACCAATCTGATTTAATTGCAACAGATATTAATGAGTATCTCGCTCAGCATGAGCGTAAAGAACTACTGCGCTTTTTGACCTGCGGTTCTGTTGATGATGGCAAGTCCACATTAATTGGCCGATTGTTGCATGATTCAAAAATGATTTACGAAGATCAGCTTGATGCCATCAAGTCTGACTCGGTTAAGCACGGTACAACAGGCGAAAAAATTGATTTAGCGTTATTAGTCGATGGTTTGCAAGCTGAGCGTGAGCAAGGCATTACCATTGATGTTGCGTACCGTTATTTCTCAACTGCCAAACGTAAATTCATCATTGCAGATACTCCAGGGCATGAGCAATATACGCGCAATATGGCAACTGGGGCATCAACCTGTGACTTGGCCATCATCTTAATTGATGCGCGCCATGGTGTTGTGACGCAAACTCGCCGTCATTCTTATATTGCATCGTTGCTCGGCATTAAGCATGTTGTGATTGCCGTGAATAAAATGGACTTGGTTGGATTTGATGAAAAGGTTTTTAATCAAATCAAAAAAGACTATGAGCAGTTTGCTGCTGAGCTAAATATTGAGGAATATCACTTTGTACCGATGTCAGCACTTGATGGTGACAACGTGGTAAATGTCAGTGAGCGTAGCACTTGGTATACCGGTCAAACGCTCATGCAGATACTGGAAACAGTGCAAATTGCTGGTGACAGAAATTTCAAAGATTTCCGTTACCCTGTGCAATACGTTAATCGCCCCAATCTTGATTTTAGAGGCTTCTGCGGCACGGTATCTTCTGGCGTGATCAAAGTAGGAGATGCCATCAAGGCATTGCCTTCTGGCAAGCAAAGCAAGGTTGATAGCATTGTTACGTATGAAGGTCAGCTCAATGAAGCCTTTGCCGGTCAGGCCGTAACGCTCACCTTAGAAGATGAAATTGATATTAGCCGTGGCGATATGATCGTGAAGGCTGATGACGATGTCACCGTTGCAGACTTTTTGCAGGGTCATATTGTTTGGATGGCAGAGCAGGCATTGCTTCCAGGGCATGAATATCTTTTCAAATTTGCGGGTAAGCAAACTAGTGGTGCGATTACGGCCATCAATCACCGTGTTGATGTGAATACGCAAGAGAAGGGTGATGCAAGTGAGCTCGCACTCAATGATATTGCGCTAGTTGACATACAGCTTGAGCAGTCAGTTGTGGTAGATGTGTATACTCAAAACCGCTCAACGGGTGCTTTTATTGTGATTGATAAGCTGTCTAATGTTACGGTCGGTGCGGGTATGGTGACCAAAACTTTAGAAGGTCGAGGCGAAGTTAAAACGGACTTCTCTGCTTTTGAAGTTGAATTAAATGCGCTTGTGCGCAAGCATTTCCCTCATTGGGGTAGCAAAGATATTTCAACTTTGCTGAAAAAATAAATATTATTTTGGCTATATTTAAAGGCCTGAATGGGCCTTTTTTATGCTTTTTATTTTATATCTGTCCCGTCCTGAAATAGGTTTACCACTAGGAGACCTATTTTGGAAAGACCCGACAAAAGTCGCCGCAAACGTACGCAGCGTGATTACACATTAGCCTTTAAATTGAGCGTTGTTGCTCAGGTAGAAAAGGGCGAAATGAC
>CALIUX010000232.1 GCA_938048505.1 uncultured Pseudomonadales bacterium | reverse complement strand
GCAAATGGAAAGATGCACCTATCTGATGGTCTGCCTAAGTTAAACGCTTTGCCACCCTCTGTCTTATCTACGCGGTAACCTTGGCCCCATAAATCCTGATATTGTAAAGCGTCCCATACACTTATCCTCGTAAAGCTTGGTTTCATAACCCAGCTTATCAAGCCCCAATTCTGTAAGTCCCTATATGAAGATTTCTTTTTCCTCCTTCTCTTTGAACAGCTTATCCATAAAAAAGTGTTAAGTCGGTCAAGTTTTATTTATTTAATTTTCATTTATTAGTGTCAGAGTCGCTTGGAGCAGTAATATTTAGCTTCCTGTCGGATAACTAGACACTCCCACCTGTTTTTAGGCCTTTTCAGGCTATTTTGGAACATCAAAAATAGTGTCAAAGTCAAACATGTGAGATATCTCTTACAGATTTTTGGAGTGTCAGAGTGCCTCAAAAATAAGTGTCAGAGTCGATCCCTATTAAGTGTCAGAGTGCCAAATATAGGCGAATATGAGGGGTTTTTTTATTTAAATTGGTCTGTTTAAATAGATTCCAGTTGCTCAAGGGCACTCCGCAACCATATTGATGCGGTTATTTTTTTATAAAACTTATTTCCGTAAAGAGGATTTTCAAAATGGCTATATATATGAATTTTAATGGTTTAGCACCTCAAGGTAATGTAACTGCTTCAGGTTACGAGGGCTGGATTGAAGTTGATAGTTTTAATTTTGGTGTAGGTCGTGCAATCACCATGGAAGCGGGTGCGATGTCTAACCGTGAAGCTACTCGCCCAAGCATCAGTGAAGTGACAGTATCAAAAAATCTTGACGCTGCTTCAGGCGGTTTGTTCAAAGCATCTGTAACAGGTGATGAAGGTGTTATTGTTGAAATTCACGTTGTGCAAACAGGTGCTTCTACCGTTGAGAAGTATGCAACGTATACTTTAGAAGATTGCATCATTGCATCATATAACATCAGTTCATCTGCTGGTGCAGCACCGCATGAGACGCTTTCTTTGAGTTTTGCAAAAATTGAAGCTGACCTTACTCATGCTGATAAAACGAATGCAAATACTACCAACATGCGTGTTGGTTACGATCTTACTACTGCAACACCTTTATAAGGTTTTTCAGTATGAGCTGCAGGGATGCAGCTCATGATATTTTTATTGCTGAAATCAATACTTAATTAACCATCACTTCCAAACGATCAATTCACAGCAGCTCCCAATGCATTATGACTATGTTGTGTGATCGGGAGGATATGTTTTAACACTGAAGCTGGAATTGCCATGGCTGATTTAAGTCAAAATAGTCGTTTAGCTCGCATATCAACGTCATTATCTGATGACGCATTTATTGTTTCTGCCCTCGATGGCGAAGAGATCATATCAGGCCTATTTCAATACGATCTTCAATTAATGTCCGATAACCATAATGTTGAGCACTCACAGCTATTAGGCAAAGAGGTGACAATCACCATTCATGCTTCAGGCGAAGAGAAACAACGTTATATTCACGGTTATGTGAATTCTTTACGTCTTTTAGATGTTAATGACGATAGTTTACGAGGCTATCACATCACGGTTGTGCCAGGATTATGGTTCTCCACATTAAATTCTAAGAATCGAATTTTTCAAAATAAGACTGCTGAAGCTATTATCACAGAAGTACTGAATGCGCACTCTTCAGTGATTAAATTTGATTTTTCTACCAGCACTACCTTTCTAAGTCGTGAATATTGTGTTCAGTTCGATGAGACAGATTTTGAATTCGTTAGCCGTTTATTAGCTGAAGAAGGGATCAGTTATTATTTTGAACACAGTGATAATGAGCACAAAATTATCTTTGTTGATGATGCGCAAGGCTTCTTTGACCTTGGTATAGATTCTTTAGATTATGATGGTGGCGGAAGCCAACCCACTAAAAATAGTATCCATAGTTGGCAACGTAATTACAGTTACCATGCGGGGTCTGTTGAGTTAACAGATTATAATGAATTTTCGCCTTCAAATAGCTACAAAACCAAAGTTTCTACAGCCTCCTCTTTAAACTCTGCTACAGGTTATAGTCGACAGCAGTATGGGCATTATCGCCTAGAAGCCGATGGCGACTCTAAGCATGCATTTAAAAGTGCCGATAATAATACGCGCTCAACAGCAATTATGGTTGCAGATGAAAGCGGCTTTGATGTGGCGATTGCGACAAGCGATGTTGGTCAATTAGCGGTAGGCGGGAAGTTCAGCATTGAGCACCCTATCGCATCAGAACAGGGAAGCTATACCGTATCGCGCTTAACAACGAGTTTGCGTGAAGGTAATGGTCAAGAGACTTTTTTTCAAAATGAATTTGAATGCTTACCTGCCGATAAGCCTATTCGCCCTAAATGGTTAGGCGCGCCTAAAAAAATCGAATACCCTCAAGTTGCTAAAGTAGAAGAAGTGAAAGCGACAGAATCAGATAGCTCTTCTGATAACTTTACACAATTGAAAGTGAAGTTCCCGTGGAATGGTGAGCAAACATCTTGCTGGGTACGCGTTGCGCAAGCTTTCGCGGGTAAAAATTGGGGCGCTAATTTTGTTCCCAGAATTGGTCAAGAAGTGATTGTGCACTATTTAAATGGCGACCCCTCCCGCCCTATTATTACCGGCGCTGTTTATAATGGTGCGAATGAAGGCCCTAATTACACTGCTACACAAAGTGGCTGGAAAACACTTTATGATTCCAGCGAGTTTAATGAATTACGTTTTGATGATAAGCCGGGCCAAGAAGAGGTTTACATGGAAGCCGGAAAGGACCACAACTGGGTTGTGCATAATGATCAAACCGGTTTAGTTGAAAATAATCAAACATTAGAAGTGGAGCAAGCTCGCACGATTAC
>CALIUX010000231.1 GCA_938048505.1 uncultured Pseudomonadales bacterium | reverse complement strand
TTGGGGTGGCGTGAATCGTTTTGGTTGAGTCGATTGGTCTGATAAAACACATTTAATTGTGATTTAATGAACGGGCTCCGTATTGGTTTTATTAATACATGTTCGTCTAACTGAAAAAAGTAGAATCCAATGAAAACAGTTTTGTCTCTTAGTGTGTTGACTTCCACTTTATGGCTTGCGTCTTGCGCATTCAATGATAACGCCTCAAATACAAGTGGTTCGCAGGGTAGCGCGTTGCAAAATAAGGCAAGTCGTCACACGGGTAAATTATTGCCTGTCCAGTTTAAAAATGTGACTCAATCCGCTGGTTTAACGTCTGAGCCTAGCTGGAAATATGGTGGCCCAGCCGTAGCAGATTTGAATAATGATGGTCGCTACGAGTTTTTATTGGGTAATCACGATAAGCAGCCTCTGCAATTATTTTGGGCGAATGCCGATAACACCTACACCGAGCACATGCCTTCATTAATGGGTGGCGATGTTCATGGCATTGCGGCCGGTGATTATGATCGCGATGGTGATAATGACTTATTGGTTTCACTCGGAGGAGGGAACGCCAGCAACCCTAAACCACCGCGTATGTTAAGGAATGACGGGGGCCGATTCACTGATGTCACGCAAGAAGCGGGTATTGCTGAAATGGGTGCGCGAGGGCGATCAGTACGTTGGTTAGATTTAGACGGCGATCATGATCTCGATTTTTTACAAATAAATGCTGAGCCTGCACCTACTGAAACAGGCCCACGCAATATTGTATTTGAAAATATCGGGGCAGGAAAATTCCAATACCATAATAGTGGTGCTTTTGAGCATATTGATGCAGAACGCGTTTTGGTCACGGATTTTAACGCCGATCGTATCCCAGACCTTGTTGCCTTCTCACCCTATTCACCCGTCACGTTATGGCAGGGTAAAGGCAACTTCCAATTTGAAGACGTGACTGCTCAAAAACTACCGGCGCATTTGCAGGCTTTAAAATTTGTCTCTGCCGTGGCACAAAGTGATATTGATAATGATGGTGATATCGACCTATACCTTGCACGCGGCAAAACTTACTATCAGGTTGCCAATAATTCGATCTCATTTAATGCAGAAACCGCGCGTTTAGACCTGCGCGATGAAGGCAATAAAAGCCATGATGGCTTGCGTTTTATTGCTAATAAACGCATCGAGTTACGTGATTTTTGGCATTGGCCGCGAGGTAAAGATATAACCTTGCCTGTTTTTTTAGGTCAGAAAAAAGTGCAGCTTGATACCCCTCAAAACGGCGCACCTCAAGAAAGTGTTGTAGTGCATGCAGATGAGGCGAGAGGCTTTCCTACAAATATTACACAAAGCGGTTGGTATTTAGGTTATATCGATACTGCACAAAGCGTTGACAGCGGCAGCCAGAGTGCATCAAGCGGTCAAGGTGAGTGGCGCTTAGAATGGCATTTGGCTGATAATTTAGCGTGGGATATTCGCGCTTCTATCGTGGGGGTGAAATCCGTCAATACGCCTTGGCAGCCGCAAGAATTAGGTGTGCCCGATGTCTTATTGGAATATAACGCCAAAACAGGTACCTACAGCGATGCTTCGCATAAGCTCCCTGAAGCATCCAATGATAATAACTGGGGTGTTATTACGGCGGACTTTGATAACAATACCTACAACGACTTTTTTGTCTACCGCTTTGGCGAGCTGACAGAGCGCATTGCCGATGTATTAATACTTAATACGGGTAGTGCTTTCACTGCATCAACTCAGCATCAAGCAAATGTTTTAGGGCAGGGTGGTCATGGTGATATGGGTGCAGCTTTTGATTTTAATCATGACGGTTGGATGGATATTTTAAGCGGTGATGACGATTACGGGCGCTGGTATTTGTATCAAAATATCCCTCCTTCTACCGCAGTTAAAGGTGCAGCAGCACGCAGTGCCATAAAGGAATCCTCGCATTTTGTTCAATTACGTATTGGCCAGTCTCCTCAAGGTGTAGACCCCATTGGTGCTGAAGTCACTGTCGAGACATCTAGCTCAAAAAAATCAGCCAAAGTGGTTCAGTTTAAGCGCGTTGAATCGTCTAGTGCTACGCACTCGCAAAGCTTATTGAATATTCTGCATTTTGGTTTAGGTCAGGCGGATCATATTGATCGCATTCATATCAAATGGCGCGATGGAACAGAGTTAGAGCGTCACAACCTCAGTGCTGATCAGCTGTACCGTTTAGGGCAAGGTTTAAAATAGAACCACAGGTGTATAATCAACAAGTGTGTAATAACCGAGTGCGTTATAAAACGAGTGTGTAATAAACAAGTGCGCAATAAATAGGGCAATCGATTTAATAAACGTTATGCTGTCATATTGACGTTTTAAGTTTCACACCGATTGCCCGTATTTATGACATCATACAACTTGTATCAATGGTTTGAGCATCACTCGCCACAGTCGCTGATTTGTACCCCCAACCAGCGGCTTGCGCGCTTTTTACAGAGTGAGTATTCCGCTTATCAAAAAAGCCGATATCCAGAACAGCGGGTTTACCAACCACTGAATGTTATCGCGCTGGAACTGTGGCAATCAGAGCTCATTCGCAAAGCGTTGCTGCTTGGCAGCCTGCCTTTTGCTTCTACCATTCTTTCTCCTCTTCAAAAACGTGCCATTTGGCAGATAATTCTGACTCAAGACGAAGACGTATTAGATGCGGGAGATCTGGTGGATGTTGCCATAGAAGCCGATAATCTCATTCAGCGTTGGGGGCTCGATAAAGACGCCCTTGAAACAGAATATGCCGCAGCGACGCATCATGAGTTCGCTTTGTGGTTAAGGTGGGAGCGGTTATATCAAGCGCAGTGTGACACACAGCAATATCAAGACCGTGAGTCGGCTTTTAATGGTGTGCTGCAAGCAATGGAGCGTGGCGAACTAACGGATGTATTGCCCCAGCATGTGGTTTTTACAGGCTTTGATCAATGGGTGATACCGCATCAGCGTTTTGAATCGGCATTAACGGCTGCGGGCGTGACGGTTAATCGTGAGCAAATCTTTCAGAATACTTCAGCGCCTATGGATCGTATTGGGTTCAATAGCGCCAAGTCTGAGCTGTATGCGGCAGCGGAGTGGGCCAAACAAGCCAGTGAGCAAGGTCAAAATGTAGCGCTGGTTATTCCTGACTTAGGTCAACGCCTGAGCGAAGTTGAGCGCGTGCTCACGCATACCTTTTCACCTGAAGCGGCTATTCCCGGCAAAGAAGCGGATCTTGGGCATTATAATATTTCATCTGGCCTGCCACTTGCTCAAACGCCACTTGTGCAAGCCGCATTGGCATTATTATCGTGGCAAGGTGCTGACAAGCCTGTGGGTGAACTCAAAGCGCTGTTTTTAGCACCGTTTGTGGGAGCGGATCAAAAACAAGAGGCAGCTCCGTGGTTATCAGAGCAAGCCAGTCGGCTCGATTGTTTTAATCGTATTACTCAGCGCCACGTAAAAGTCTCGTTATTTCAGTTACGCGCTGCCGTCGCGCAATACAATGCTGATTATCAGGCTTCCTATTCTGACGGTTCCCATCTTGAATCGTCCCATGACGGGGAGGCGCAACCTCAAAATGAGCAGCCTACCGTTTCACCTCTTGCTACATTTTATTCACAGCTCGATGAGACACATCAATTATGGCAAGCCGCTGGTTCGCATAAGCGCACTATGAATGAGTGGCAAGCGCATTTTGAGGCCTTATTAACGCTGTGGGACTGGCCGGGCGCACGGACATTGAGCTCTGCAGAGTACCAGCAGCATCAACAGTGGTTAGTCTTAACGGCTGAGCTCAAACAGTTTGATGCGGTTATGGGTAAGATTAGCTTAAGCACGGCACTGCAACTGCTGGCCCAAACCCTAAAAGCTCCGTTCCACAAACAAACCCCTGCGGCGAAAGTGCAAGTGCTGGGTGTATTGGAAGCCAGCGGGCAATTGTTTGATCGCTTGTGGTGGCTTGGCCTAGATAGCCAAAGTTGGCCAGAACCTTTGCAGCCTAACCCGCTATTACCCGCACGGCTGCAGCGTGAACAGAGTATGCCACGTGCTAGTGCCACTAATGAGGCAGCTTATGCACAAACAATTACTCAGCGCATGTTACAAAGTGCTGATCATGTCATTGTCAGCCATGCGCGCTTTAATGGTGATGAGCCGCTTTCCCCAAGCCCGTTGATTCAGTCATTGGCAGAGCGTACTTGGGATGAGCCTGCTGCATTACACCCTTGGCAAACTTTACCGGCTATCACTTTGCAGACGCAGGCCGACCAGGTTGGCCTACCTATTCCTACACCATGTGATCTTAAAGGGGGCACCAGCGCACTGAAAGATCAGGCTCAATGCCCGTTTAGGGCCTATGCTATTCACCGCTTAAAGGCAAAAGCTCTTGATGAAGCCGTTGACGTTTTTGAGCCCCGTGATCGAGGCAATCTTATTCACACGGTCTTAGAGTTCATCTGGCACGAACTGAAATCTCAAGAGCAATTACTGGCCTCTTCAGATGAAGCATTAGAGATATTGGTGCAACAGGCAATTGATGAAAATCTGCCTAAAATTAGCCGCCATCGTAACGTGGGTGAGCGCTTTCTTATGCTAGAAGCAGAGCGCACGCAGCGGCGAGTAAAAGAGTGGCTGCAACTCGAAAAGTCGCGTCAGCCATTTGAGGTTATTCTGCAAGAAAAAACTCTGCCTATTGAGTTAGAGGGGCTACGGTTTCGTTTACGTATGGATCGTGTCGACTGCTTGAGTGA
>CALIUX010000230.1 GCA_938048505.1 uncultured Pseudomonadales bacterium | reverse complement strand
GCATCGGCAAGCTGGGGGTACAAAATGGCTGGGCGCAAGTTTGCATATAAACCCATTTCATAACGTAGCTTTAACAAACCTTTCTCAGGGCGTTTTGCTGCATCAACCGCATCCCATTTAGGGCCGCCAACAGAGCCCATCAAAATGGCATCGGCCGCTTTACACTTATCTAACGTACTATCCGCTAACGGGACACCGTGCTCATCAATTGCTTGACCGCCAAGCAGATCGTTCTCATAGCTGAGGTTAAGACCAAACTTTTCATCAGCAGCTTTTAATACTTTAACCGCTTCAGACACAATCTCTGGACCGATGCCATCACCGGGTAGCACTACAATATTAGGCATTCTATTTTTCCTAAATTTAAAACTCGCTCCATCGCGCAGATTAAAGAGCGGGTGAATAAAATTATTCTTATGAACTGGCTTTATGAACCAAAGTTAAATAACCACGGAGCACTCTTACGGCGCGCCTCTTCATAGGCAGTAATTTTATCGGCGTCTTGCAAAGTCAAACCAATATCATCAAAGCCATTGAGCAAGCAATGCTTACGAAAAGCATCGACTTCAAAAGCAATCTCTTCTCCACTCGGCTTAACAACCACTTGTTTTTCCAAATCGATGGTTAAGCTATAGCCTTCTGTGGCATACATTTCTTGAAATAACTGCTCAACAATCTCTTCAGCTATCACAATTGGCAACATGCCGTTCTTAAAGCAGTTATTGAAGAAGATATCGGCAAAGCTTGGCGCGATAATGGCGCGAAAACCATATTCATCAAGTGCCCAAGGCGCATGCTCGCGGCTAGAACCACAACCAAAATTCTCACGCGTTAACAAAACACTGGCGCCTTGATAACGCTCAAAATTTAACGGGAATTCAGGATTAACGGGACGCGTAGAATTATCTTTGCCCGGCGCACCTTCATCCAAATAACGTAATTCATCAAACGCATTGGGGCCAAAGCCACTGCGCTGAATCGATTTCAAAAACTGTTTAGGGATAATTAAATCCGTATCGACGTTGGCGCGATCCATTGGCCCCACTAAACCTGTATGCTGCGTAAATGCTTTCATTTTTTATTCTCCAGCGCCTGCGGCTTTTTGAGAGAGTATTGTGCGAACATCAACAAAGTGACCCGCAATACCTGCCGCCGCTGCCATGGCGGGGCTCACTAAGTGCGTACGACCACCGTACCCCTGACGACCTTCAAAGTTACGGTTTGACGTCGAGGCGCAGTGCTCACCCTCATTTAAACGGTCGGCATTCATCGCTAAGCACATGCTGCAGCCAGGCTCACGCCACTCAAAACCCGCTTGCTCAAAAATAATATCCAAACCTTCATCTTCGGCTTGTTGTTTCACGAGGCCTGAGCCTGGCACAACAATCGCTTCTTTGACCGAGTCGGCCTTTTGCAGACCTTGAACAACTTCTGCTGCGGCACGCATATCTTCAATGCGTGAGTTAGTACACGAGCCAATAAATACGCGATCAACATGAATCGAGTCAATTGATTGCTCTGCTTCTAAACCCATGTATTCCAATGCACGCTCAATACCCGTCTTTTTCACCGCATCACTTTCATGAGCAGGATTTGGCACAACTCCGCTCACCGGCAACACCATTTCAGGCGATGTGCCCCAGCTCACTTGCGGCTCGATATCTGCGCCATTTAATACAACAACCTGATCAAATTCTGCATTCGTATCACTGTGCAGGTTTTTCCACTCGGCAACCGCCATATCCCATGCATCGCCTTTTGGCGCAAATGATTTACCTTTAACGTAATCCAGCGTGATGTCATCAACTGCGACCATGCCAGCACGCGCACCGGCTTCAATGGCCATATTACAAACGGTTAAGCGGCCTTCCATGCTCATGGCTTTAAAAACGTCACCCCCGAACTCAATGGCAAACCCTGTCCCACCGGCGGTACCAATCTTGCCAATAATCGCCAAGACAACATCTTTAGGCGTCACACCCGCGCCCAATTGGCCATCAACACGGACAAGCATATTTTTCATTTTTTTAGACACTAAACACTGTGTTGCCATGACATGTTCAACTTCACTTGTGCCTATTCCCATCGACAACGCTCCTAAAGCGCCGTTAGTGGAGGTATGCGAATCACCACATACAATGGTCATGCCTGGCAAACAAGCCCCCGATTCTGGCCCAACAACATGCACAATACCTTGGCGCTTATCGTTGATTTTGAATTCCAATATGCCCAGCTCATCGCAGTTATCATCCAAGGTTTGCACTTGGATTTTAGAAATGGGGTCTTCAATGCCTGCAATACCATGCGCACGCTCTGCCTGCGTAGTCGGGACATTGTGATCAGGTGTTGCCACAACGCTATCAACACGCCAAGGCTTACGCCCAGCCAAACGCAGGCCTTCAAACGCCTGAGGGGATGTCACTTCATGCACAATATGACGATCAATATAAATGAGCGCCGAGCCATCATCTCGCTGCGAGACAACGTGCAAATCCCATAATTTGTCGTATAACGTTTTACCTGCCATTGCAGCATTCCTCATCATTCAATGGTGCTCGATTCAACCGTACTGATATTTAACGGTAATCGAGACTCAATAGTATTTTAGATATCCCGCTATGCGCGGCTTGTTGAAATTTTAACCTAATCTCGTAGAATAACGCCAATTCATTATTTTCATAAATATGATTCCCAAAGGGAATACAATAAAAATACCAATCAAGCGAGTCAATCACGGTGGATGCCGATAGCCTTAAATCTTTTTTAGCCGTCAGCGAGTGCGGCTCTTTTTCACATGCGGCCGAACGGCTGTTTGTGACTCAACCCGCCGTAAGCAAACGCATTCGCGCGCTTGAATCACAGCTCGATACACGATTATTCGATCGTATAGGTAAGCAAGTTCAGTTGACCGAAGCCGGTCGAATCTTATTACCCAAAGCCCAAAAGATTTTAGCGGATGTAGAAGATGCCAAGCGCGCGCTTAAAGACCTTTCTGGCGAGGTAAAGGGAGATTTACACGTTGCGACGAGCCACCATATCGGCTTGCACAAACTCCCCCCCATACTGCGGCGGTTTGTTGAGCAAAACCCTAAGGTGAATTTACGGTTTGAGTTTTTAGACTCAGAAGTGGCCTGCGAACGCGTACTGCAAGGTAAATGCGAATTAGCATTGGTAACACTACCACCGCATATAGCAGCACCATTGCAAGGTACAACTATCTGGCATGATCCGCTGGTTTTTATCACCAACCATCAAAGCGCTCTGCAAGCACATTGCACACTAGAAGAACTCAGTCAGACACCCGCCATCTTGCCAGACCTTAACACTTATACTGGCCAGCTTATCCATCGTTTTTTTGACCAACATGGATTCAGTCTAAACATTAGTATGCGCACCAACTTCCTTGAGACCATCAAAATGCTATGCTCCGTTGGTCTCGGCTGGAGTGTTTTACCCCTTAGTATGGTCGACGACGAACAGCTCACAACACTGAATATACAAGATGCTGCACTGGAGCGAGAACTTGGGCTAGTCAAGCATGATGGGCGAACATTAAGCAATGCCGGGCGAGCCTTTGTCACGCAGCTACTCTTACATTGCTAAATGTACTAGATTGCTAAATGTATTAGATTGATAACAAATGGTTAGTATAAAGTTGCGAAACGACTAGGCAGTTAAACTATTGGATTAAACTAATTAGGCTAATCTAATAGAGTTAAACGATTAGACTGTTCAGGCTGAGACTCTATCGCGAATCATGCCCGATTAAAGAGGGCCACTATCACAAAATTCGCACCTTTTTTTGCTATATTTTTTTTGCTATATCAGTATGTCTTAACAAATTAGTACAGACATAAAAACAAGAATAATGGACTCTCACCATTCCGTCACTTGCTCACACATACAGCCGCCTTCACCTCTACAAACGCCGGCACCCTAAAGAGGATTCTCATGAAACACTTACTTTTAACCGCAGCAGCCACTTGCCTTTGGGCACCTTTTGCACAAGCTGATTTTATTGGTGTTTATGGCAAAGCAGGGGTTTGGAATGCCAGTTTCGAAGGGAGCGTAGCCAGCGTAAAAGACAAAACCGCACGCGAACAGCGTGATCAAGATATCCCTACTTTTTCAGACAGAGGGTTTGAAGAAGACAACCACAATACAGGGTGGATTGCGTTTGAACATCCCATTCCATTTATCCCTAACCTTCGGCTCGCCTACACGGCATTGAGTTCAGCCTATACAAGCCCAGGCGATATTAGTGTTGATAAAGCCACCAACATCGAAGTCAACGGTGTGCAAGTGACATTCGATGCCGGGCAGCCTATCGATACAGATATGACATTTGATGTAATTGATGGCACGTTGTATTGGGAACTACTCGATAATGTAGCCAGCCTAGATCTTGGCATTACAGTGCGAAGTATGGATGGTGAATTTACAGAGTCTATCGATGAAACAATTTTACCTATCGTGCCTCAAGGCACCTGTTCAACACCAACACGCGTCTCGGTCAGTGGGATATTGACTGTAGATGGCTGCACTCGCCCACCTCAAACTTCCATCACACCTATCGATATCATTTTGCCCATGCTCTACGGCAAAGTGCGATTCGACCTACCCTTTTCAGGCCTTTACACAGCCATGACAGCTCAGGGGATTTCCTTTGATGGTAACACCATGACAGATATTGATATCGAGCTTGGCTACCTGTTTAATTTTATAGTATTGGAAGCCGGCTTTTCGGTAGGCTATCGGCGCGCGGAACTCAAGTCGAAAGATTTAGAAGGGCTATTTGCCGATGCCAGCATCGATGGTTTCCACACGAGTTTGGACATCCACTTTTAATAGCGGACCAGAAGCATCCTCTTGAGTGATTGCTTTACCCCAGTAATGACTGGCCCGATTCCATCGGGCAATGCTTTTTTCAGTGTAATCTTTAATACGCCCAGCATTGTTAGTCGAGGCAAATTCCTTAGAAAGCACTCGCTGCGTTAATCTGGCAGAAAAAAGCCATGCATTCGCCGCTCCTAAATAATGGTTAGCGGCTTCTTCTGCCATCGCTTGGTGGTCGGCTACTTGACTGGCATTCTTAAAGAGGTGCATCGCTAAAACACGATACGCCTGACGCTGCTTAGGTTGCATTGTGTTTTGTACTTTCACCCAGACTTCCTCTCCATAGCTATCTAATCGGTGAGCTAGGTTTTCAAGGCTATCTATATGCTGCCGCCATAAAGTCTTGGCAATATCTTGCCCTTGTGTTTTGCGCACACCTTCTGCTGTGCGGACCTGCAATGTAAGCATATGCTCAATAGTGTGCGATAACACACGCTGCCGGTAGACCGCCTCATAAATATTGCCTTTTTGCTCCTGCTCACGAATCGCATCAAGGTGCCGAAAAATAGCAGGAATGATTAAGTCTAATTGCTGTTGATGACGCAGCAATAGCTCTTCAGAAATGGGGGGCACCGCAGGCAACTGTGTTTCAATCGCTAAAGGTTTAGCCTGTGGCCCATGCAAGCCACAATAATGTCGTGGTACACCATGATTGATTTTGCAGGCGTGCTTAATAAATTGTTCACGCTCTTTGCAGCCCTCAACCCATGCTTTGACCGTAATGCTCTGGCAGTCACAATTGACTGTCGGGCACTCGATTGAGCCATCTTGAGCCTGAGCCCAATGCGCACAAAAAAC
>CALIUX010000229.1 GCA_938048505.1 uncultured Pseudomonadales bacterium | reverse complement strand
AACCTCAAAAATCGCGTTTCGAGCTATTTTCATAAATCAGCCAATCATGCGCCTAAAACGGTTGCGTTAGTTCAGCGTATTCGCCAGATCGAAATTACCGTTGCACCCAGTGAAGCAGAAGCGTTGGTGCTTGAGCAAAATCTGATTAAAGCGCAGCGCCCTCCTTACAATATTTTAATGCGGGATGATAAATCGTACCCGTATATCTTCTTATCTGACGGTGAATATCCTCGTATTGCTTTGCACCGTGGTGCAAAAAAGAAAAAGGGTCAATATTTTGGCCCTTTCCCTAATACGGGTGCCGTTCGTGAGAGTTTGGCTTTTTTGCAAAAAACATTTCGTGTTCGACAATGCGAAGATAGCGTATTTAATAATCGCTCTAGGCCTTGCTTGCAATATCAAATTAACCGCTGCACAGGGCCCTGTGTGAAAGCCATTGACACGGATGAATATGCGCATGATGTTCGCCATACAAAATTATTTTTAGAAGGGCGCAGCGAGCTTTTGCATCAAGAGTTGGTTGCCGAAATGGCCGCAGCATCTCATGACCTTGAGTTTGAAAAAGCGGCCTTGGCGCGCGACCAAATTGCTGCGCTCAGGACGGTGCAGGCACAAACAACCATTGAAGCTGGGCAGGGCAATGCCGATATTATTGCGTGTGACGCACAAGCCGATTGGGCTTGTATCCATATCTTGTTTGTTCGCGATGGCCGAATGCTTGGCAGTAAAAGTTATTTTGTGAATAATAAGTTATCGGATGATAAGCCGACTTTGCTGGCACAGTTTTTACCACAACTGTATTTTGGTGGTCGCAAAACAGATGTGCCAACTGAAATTGTCGTGAGCCACGATATTCCCGATGCCGATATCATTACACAAGCCATTGGTGAAGTTTGCGGTCATAAAACTACGATTGTTCATAAAGTCAGAACTCACCGTGCTCGTTGGGTTGCGATGGCATTAGAAGCCGCCATGCAAAACTTGAAAACACGGTTGGGCCAACAGCAGCATACCTTAGCGCGTTTTGAGGCATTACAAGAAGCACTCAACTTGGCCGATGTGCCTGCGCGTATTGAATGTTTTGATATTAGCCACAGCAGCGGAGAAGAAACTAAAGCTAGCTGTGTAGTGTTTAATCGCGAAGGAGCGGCTAAAAGCCATTATCGCCGTTTTAATATTACCGGTATTACTGACGGTGATGATTATGCCGCGATGGAGCAAGCTTTAACCCGTCGTTACAGCCGCTTGCAAAAAGAGGGCGCAAGCTTACCTGATCTACTGTTGATTGATGGTGGTAAAGGGCAGTTATCCAAAGCGCGCGAGGTCATGGCAGATCTTGGCATTAATAGCATTGTATTGTTTGGGGTAGCTAAGGGAACAACCCGTAAGCCGGGTTTCGAAACGCTTATTGCTGAAGATAATCAAGAAACCGTATTAGGAAGCGATAACCCAGCATTACACCTGATTCAGCAAGTGCGTGATGAGGCGCACCGCTTTGCGATTACCGGGCATAAAGCTGCGCGCGATAAAAAACGTCGACGCTCTACTTTAGAAGATATGCCAGGTGTTGGCCCTAAACGCCGCAGAGCACTGTTAAAGCACTTTGGCGGCTTGCAAGAAATTGTGAAAGCCAGTGTAGAAGATATTGCCAAGGTAGAAGGCATTAGTCAGAAGCTAGCGAGTGAAATTTATGGCATATTGCATGAACACTAGCCTTATTAATTTTTTAAATTCTTAATTGGTTTTTTATAGCTTATTTTTAATTAGCTTATATTAGCTTTATACCCCTTAGATATTCATGCCTTAAGTCTTAAGGTGGTATGCAGTCCCCAGATAATACTTACCTGTTCAGTGACAATTCAGTCGATTCGACCTAGCATTAAAAGGTCTGGCTGAGGCATAAGGTATGCCCTGTCTTTTTATCTCCCTTTTTAGGATGATCTACCAATGAAAACTGCTTTGATTCGTTCTTTATTCACACGTGTGACGTTATGTTTCGCGATTATTGCAACACTTTTACTGGCGGGTTGTTCTGCTCAAACTACGCATAAAACGTTAACGCCTCAAACGGTTACGAGCTATAACACCGCTTACTCTGGCCCCAAAACAACGCTTGTTGTGGGCGCGTTTGATAACCGTTCTGATTATGCACGTGGTTTATTCTCGACTGGTGGTGACCAGTTGGGCGGCCAAGCAAAGACTGTGTTAAAGACCCACTTACAGCAAACTAACCGCTTTCGCCTCGTTGATCGTGATAGCGCAGCGGCAACAGGCCAAGAAGCGAAGTACTTAGGGTCTGCTCAGAAAATTAAAGGCGCACGCTATGTTGTGACCGGTGCCGTTGCGGAGTTTGGCCGTAAAGCGATTGGTGACAAACAGCTATTTGGCTTACTGGGCGCAGGCAAAAAGCAAATTGCCTATGCCAAAGTGCAGTTAAATGTTGTGGATTCATTAACGACGGAAGTTGTTTATTCTAGCCAAGGTGCGGGTGAATATGCATTAAGCGAGCGTGAAGTATTAGGGTTTGGCACGAATGCGGGTTACGACGCAACGTTGAATGGTAAGGTGCTTGACCTTGCGATTCGAGAAGCCGTCAATGCAATGGTTAATGACCTCGAATCAGGTCGTTTTTCGGTGGCTACTCAATAATGCACCTAAAGTTCTTTTCTGGGTTAAGTCTACTGGCATTTTTTGCTACAGCCGTCGGTTGCACAACAACGCGCGATTTATACTATTGGGGCGGATACGAAGGAATGCTTAACGCCTACTACAGCCGCCCCGGTGATATGACTGCTGCGCGTCAGATCGAAATATTGCAACAAGATGTTATTGATGCAAAGAATCGCGGGTTACGTGTTGGGCCTGGTATTTATGCACATCTTGGGCTTGCGCTTGCGGATGTGGGGAATGTTGATGGTGCGAAAGCGGCTTTTAGCAAAGAAGTTGAGCTGTATCCTGAATCTGAGCATATGTTAGCGTCAATGATTGCACGTGCAGATAAGGCTAATGCTGCAAAGAAGGGCACGGCAAAACCGAATGCCGTGACACCCCCACTTAACAAAGGGGAGCAATAATATGATGCGTTCAGATGATTATTGCGCCGTGTCTTGGTTTACTCGTGCAGGTTCTTTGGCAAAAGAGCCTTGTTATCGACTACCTGTTTTGCGCAACATGCTAGTGCTGTGCCTTGTCTTGTTTTCTTTTAACCTATTGGGTTGCAGTTCATCAACGCCTGTTTACCAACAACAATCGACAGCAGGGCTGCCACGCTCAATATTGGTATTGCCTCCGGTTAATCACTCTGTCGAGGTCAGTGCGCCCTATACATTTTTATCGACTATTACGCAGCCTTTGGCCGATAGGGGTTACTATGTTTTTCCTGTTGCGATGGTTGATCGGTTAATGCGTGAAAACGGCATGCATACGGCGCATCAAATGCACCAAATACCGCTTGATAAGCTGTATGACCATACGGGAGCAGACACTGTGTTGTATGCCACCATCAATGACTGGGGGCAGAAGTATCAAGTTATACAGTCAAGTACAGTGGTGTCGGTGGGGTTACGTTTAGTGCGAGCGAACGATGGTGCGGTGATTTGGCAGGGGCAAGCGCGCGCGACGAATAATCAAAACAGTGGCAACGGGAATGGGCTGGCGGGTTTATTGATTGGTGCAGTTGTGGATCAAGTCGCCGGTTCTTTGGTGGATAAGACTTATGTGTTGTCTCGCCAGGCCAACAATAATGCCATTCGAAGCTTGCAAGCCGGACCTTTGCTGATTGAGTATTATCAAACGGCTTCTAAGTAAGTGTTTTGGCCGTTGCTGTTTTCAGCCATTGTTTTGATAAAATAATTGATTAGTGCAATGTTTTATTAATGTATTTGCCGCATGGTGAGCTCACCATTTTTATGGGTGAGCTCAATATCTTTTAGGGCACTCATACCGAGTAGTACTGAGTCGCCATCCATTCCCATCGTAATACTGGCACGCACATCGTTTAGTTGTATGTCGCCCAATTGAAGCTGTTCTAGACGTGTATCGTAGGTGCGAGTTGTGCCATTAGCCGTATAGGCTGTTCCCTCATATCCCCTTTCAAGCCCGATTTTGTCTGCTAGCTTTGGCCCTATTGCAACATGCGTTGCACCGGTATCGACTAGAAACGTTACAGGTGTACCATTGATCAAACCATTCGCCACATAATGATGTTGATAATTGCGTTTTAATACCACTTCGGTGACGCCCTCACGGGATGCGCTATCGGGTTGTTGATTAGGGTTAGTGCGATTTTTGAGATAGCTAGAAAAAAAGACACTGAGCGCTACCAATAATAAAATCCAGCTCAAATTGATAAAGATTTTCCCTAACGTGCTAGTTGATGAACTGTCGGGTGAATTCATACTCTGTTTGATCTCATTGTTTTTTTTTGTTCTAGCGCTGTGCTGCAGCGCTTTATTTTAATTCTTGATTTTAGCTCTTTGCTTGAGCGTGGACTGTTGCCGCTGAATTTGTTTTTGGGTAGTCCCTTTCAACTATCATGCGGTATCTTCTGCTTTTTGCATAGTGGCTAACTGCGTTAGAATGCGCATCTTATTTCTATCCTCGAGGAGCCCTTTATGGAGCCTGTCAGTCACACCGAGTCCGCGCCAGGACACGCGCAACCCATGCATACCGTTGATGTGACCATGGAGACCGCAAAAGAGCACTTAATTGATGAGTCTATGATCAGACCTGTCTTGGTCGACTTCTGGGCCGATTGGTGTGGTCCATGCAAAAGTCTGGCGCCTATTCTTGAAAAGCTCGCAGCTGAATATGATGGCGCCTTTTTGCTCGCCAAAGTGAACGCTGACGAGCTCCAACCACTTGCCGGTCAATTTGGTGTACAGAGCTTACCTACTCTGATTGTGATGCAACAAGGGCAACCAGTTGATGCCTTGCAAGGCGCTCAGCCAGAAACAGCTATTCGTGAATTGCTTGAGAAATACTTGCCGGCCCCTTGGATGGCAGCCGTGCAAGAGGGTTCAATGAAAGTACAGGCTGGCGAGTTAGCTGAAGGTATTGCGCTATTACGCGGTGCTTATACCGATTCAGAGCAGGCGGCTGAGGTGGCTTATGTGTATGCTTCTGCACTGATTGAAGAGCGACGCTTAGATGAAGCAGAGGCGGTTATCAAGGCTATTAAAATGGCGGATCAAGGCTCTGAATACACCTCACTGCTGGCTCAGCTTGAGTTAGCGCAAAACGCTGACAAAGCGCCTGAAATTACTGAGCTAGAAGCACAGCATGCTAAGGCACCAGAGGACTTAGAGGTTATTCAAGCTTTGGCCGCACAATATGCTCAGCATAAGCACCATCAAGAAGCCCTAGAGCTGCTGTGGTCTGTACTGGAAAAAGATATTCATGTGAAAGAGGGCGAGCTTAAACGCATCTACTTAGATGTGATTACTACGGTGGGTAAGGGCGATCCGCTCGCTATTCGCTACCAGCAAAAACTCTACGCCAAATTGTATTAAGTGCTTTCGTTTTTTTATTAGCCGAACGGCCTAATTCGTTAATGACTCAGATGACGGCAGACTGTGCCGCTGAACTTGTACGCTTTTGCTGACAGGCTTCAGTTATAATGTCGGCTAATGCACCACTGTGATGTCAGTACAGCACAAGTGATGTTTGAGTCGTTATTCATAAATTGAGTGGTGGCATAATGGCCACCGTTCTTATCACTTTCTTGATGTGTGAGGATGCGCATGCAACCAACAGTAAAACCCCAGAACCCCAATTTTTCATCAGGCCCCTGCAGCAAGCGACCGGGGTACGATGTGTCGGGCCTTGATATCAGCACGTTGGGTCGTTCTCACCGCTCCAGTATTGGTAAGCAAGCGCTGGGGCTTGCATGCAGTAAAACCGCTGAGTTACTCGGTTTGCCTGAAGGCTACCGTGTAGGCATTGTGCCCGCATCCGATACCGGCGCTGTAGAAATGGCTATGTGGTCACTGCTTGGGCAGCGGCCTGTGGATGTGTGTGCGTGGGAGTCATTTGGTTTGGGTTGGGTAACCGATATTACCAAGCAACTTCAACTTGAGAATACGCGTACATTCAGTGCTGACTACGGTGAACTCCCTGCGCTAGAAGAGGTAAGTTTTGCGCATGATGTCGTGTTTACTTGGAATGGCACGACATCGGGTGTGAAAGTGAAAAACGGTGACTGGATTCCTGATGATCGCGAAGGCCTCACTATTTGTGATGCCACATCTGCTGTCTTTGCAATGGAAATGCCTTGGGAAAAGCTCGATGTGGTGACTTACTCATGGCAAAAAGTATTGGGCGGAGAAGGTGCCCACGGTATGTTAATTTTAAGCCCTCGCGCGGTTGAGCGTTTAGAGTCGTACACGCCGCCTTGGCCGTTACCTAAGATTTTCCGCATGACAAAAGGTGGCAAGTTGATTGAAGGAATCTTTAAAGGTGCAACGATTAATACTCCATCAATGCTGGCTGTAGCCGATTACCTTGATGCCTTGGGTTGGGTTGAATCGATTGGTGGTGTGAGTGCATCAATCGCACGCTGTACCGCGAGCTATGATGTGGTTGCACAATATGTTGCGCAAAATGATTGGATTGATTTTCTAGCAAAAGACCCTGAAACACATTCAACAACCAGCGTTTGCCTGACATTAAATGCAACCCCTGAGCAAGTGAAAGCCATTGTTAAACGCCTCGAAAATGAAGGTGTTGCATTGGATATTGGCGGTTACCGCGATGCGCCACCGAGCATTCGTATTTGGTGTGGCGCGACCGTTGAAGCGTCAGATGTTGAAGCGTTAATGCCTTGGATTGGCTGGGCCTATGATGAAGTATTGAAGGCATAACGCTAACGATCATCCTGTTGGTAATTTGGCAATCATATCGCGCCAACGCTTTTCGGATAGCATTAAGCAGCGCTAATCGTCGTGTTTAATATAGTCCGAAAAGCGCCAGTCGAACGTTTTTTGAGTTTAGCCTGTCTCACCCCGTAGAGGGTTTAGGGTTAGTTCATTATTCATTTTTTGGAAAATCTATGTTCAAGGTTAAGACGTACAACAAAATCTCTGATAAAGGCTTAAGCCGCTTCGACGAAAACTACGTTGTGAGTAGCGAAAGTGATGCACCCGATGCCTATATCTTGCGTAGCCACAAACTTCATGAAGAGGCTGTTCCGGCTTCATTATTGGCAGTGGCGCGAGCTGGTGCGGGCGTTAATAATGTTCCAGTGGAGTCTTACAGTCAGCAAGGCATTGTGGCGTTTAATACGCCAGGTGCAAATGCGAATGCAGTGAAAGAACTTGTTTTAGCGGGCATGTTATTAGCCTCCCGTGACATTATGGGCGGTCGTGATTTTGCGAATAGTCAAACGCAAATGACGGATGCAGCCGAAATGGGTAAGTTGATGGAAGCCGAGAAAAAGCGCTTTGCAGGTAACGAGCTCACCGGTAAAACATTGGGTATTGTAGGCTTGGGTGCAATTGGCTCGATGGTGGCCGATGTTGCGTTAGCGTTGGGAATGAATGTTGCAGGTTATGACCCAGCCTTGTCTGTTGATGCCGCGTGGCGTTTGCCTGGCGCGGTGGAGCGTAAAGAGAATCTAGCGAATTTATTGGCTGCTTCAGATTATGTGACATTGCATGTGCCAGCGATTGAGCCCACCAAAGGTATGATCAATAGTGCAAGCTTGGCCTCGGCTAAAGAGGGCTTGGTTCTCTTGAACTTTGCGCGTGAAGCCATTGTTGATACTGCCGCTGTCTTGGCCGCTCTTGATTCGGGTAAATTGAAAAAATATGTCTGTGACTTTCCTGAGCCGGCTGTGATTAATCGTTCGGATGTGATCGCATTACCCCACATTGGCGCGAGCACGGCAGAGGCAGAAGAAAATTGCGCTGTAATGGCTGCCAATCAGCTGCGTGATTACCTTGAAAACGGCAATATTGTTAACTCGGTGAACTTCCCCTTAACAACGATGGGAGCGGTACAAGGTCATCGTCTTACATTCAGTAACAACAATGTCTCGGGTGTTTTAGGCAATGTCTTATCGATATTCAAAGAGTTTAATGTCAATGTATTGGATATGGTAAACAAGAGCCGTGGTGACATTGCTTACAGCATTATTGATATTGCCGAAGCCCCTTCTTCTGAAGTGATTGAAGCGGTAAAAGCGGTTGAACATGTTATTCGGGTGCGTTGCCTTTCGGCATAAGGGCTGACTATTTGATCGAATGCTAGATCATCATATTTAGCGGCACGCACTCCCTTTAGAAGTATTGGGGGTGCGTTTATGGTATGTGAAATAACATTAATAAAATAAAAAAGGACGTGAGAGTACGTCAATAATTACTCTCTTAAGCATCATGTTATAGACTGTATGACCATGAAAATCCCATGGAAGAGAAACAAAATGGATAAATAACCCAATTGTTTGTTTTTTAACCATCGACACTTTAATGACAAAGCATTAAACTCTGCGCCAGATTTTTGGCCTTTATGGAAAGGACTTCGATTAATGTATCAAACCTCATCAAGCACATTCGACTCCGACCAGCAAACAATTGCATGGCTTGGCTTTCGGCGTGTTTGTTTCGCATGTTGTTTATCACTGTTGGTATTAGTCAGTGTTGTCTCGCAGCCTGTTTATGCAATCGATTTTATTGCCCCGCGTATTGACCATCCTGGTGTTGAAACGCCCATCAAGCCTGGTGACAATCAGCTGATAACGGCAAAGGTAACCGATGATGCACGCGTTGAAGCTGTGACCTTGCACTACCGTGAACGTGGAACACGTGATTTTGTGCCAGTACCCATGAGTAACCTTGATGGTTCTGACCATTACGAAGCCAATGTGATCAGTGGTATAGAAAGTTCAGGGATTGAGTATTTTTTTGAAGCAACCGATAGCTCTGGCAATACCTTAGAAATGTACGGCAGCGATGGTAAGCCTTTTAATGTTGCAGTAGTCACCCAACAAGTTAGCATGGTGAATAACGTTAACATTAAAGTCCCCAATGCTGGACGCAATGAACTACGTAAGAAGTCTCGCGAGTCCGTATTACCCATCAAAAAAGAAAAAAGCGGTAACCGCTGGTTATGGGTGGGGCTAGGAGTTTTAGCGGCTGCCGTTGTGGCAGGTGCGGGTGGCGGTGGTGATAGCCCCCCAGGTGGCGGCGATAATACCGGTGATTTGGATATCACCACGCCTGTTCCGGCAAATTAATAGGCTGCGCTTTAATCCGCTTTACCATGTTTTGTGGCAACAGGTTTTGGCATTTGAATCGTGTCATGGGCAGTGAGCCCGTTCAGTCAATAACCTAACTCTCGAATTTAGATAATGAAGGTGAACGTCGTGATGTTTTCAGCTAGGAAGCTTTTAGCTACAGCACTTATTACATCCACACTAACAGCGTGTCTTGACTCGTCCAATACCGAGTCTACGCTGCGTACAAACGGCCAAGACAGTGAATTTGTCGTCCCGAATACGGTGTCGCAAAAAGTGTCTCCCGACATGATGCAAGCGTGGGTCCG
>CALIUX010000228.1 GCA_938048505.1 uncultured Pseudomonadales bacterium | reverse complement strand
AATGGGTGATATCGCATTGACATTTATCACCCTGAATTCTGCTTATGCGCAAAGTAATGCAGCATAAGCAGACAATACAATAAAATGATGCTTTCGCGATAACGAGGATGCCCAGCTAAAAAGGAATATTTCAAATAACTTTATTGGTTAACCAAAGGCATTGGTAAGGTTTGAGGGTAATGTCTTCGCGTATGTCTGAGTAACATTCTCCACTAATAAGGTCTGACCATGTTTGCAGGCCGATAAGATTAATAGAAGAAAGTGGAATGATTATCTCTTTTGCGCTGACATTATTTAAGCAAAAGATACTTTGTTTTTTGTCAATACTTTGGCGCCAAAACCCAAAAACTTCATCATTGATATGCAAAGTAAATTGAACCGCATTGGGGTGAAATGCAGGTTGTGAAGTTCGTATTTTGATCCGCTTCTTCATGCGTTCAAAAACTATTCTATGATGACTGTTTTCTGATTGAAGTGCTTCTGACAGTGTATCGATTGACCACTGGTGTCGGTTAATCGCGCGGTTGTGGTTGCTGGCCTCGACGCCATGGTAATCGTTCTGAGTACCTAAGAGGCTATGAATATAAATACCAGGTATGCCTTCTAATGCAAGCATAATAGTGTGCGCGCATAAAAAGCGTTCTAATTGGTAGTTGTCTTGACCTTCGTGCGTTCTCTCCATTGCATCATAAAGCGAAATGTTGATCTCGTAAGGCTTATCTTTTCCTTCATTTGTTGCTCGCCAAGAAATGCGTGCGCCGCTTTGCTGCATGGTATTCACGAGCGAGCCAATTTCTTGTTCAGATAGCAAGCCTTCAACAGGCCGCAAACCGATACCATCATGCGATGCTAAAAAATTAAAGTAGAACGTGCCTAGTTGTGCGGGTGGCATGCTCATTTGCCATGTTTTTAAGTGCTGGCAGCTACCGCTGGTTAATGCTTGCAGTACGAGAGGGGGGAGTGAAAAATTGTAAATAGCATGCGCTTCGTTTGCGTTACCAAAGTAAGAAAGGTTTTCGTGATTGGGTACATTTGTTTCAGTGATTAAGATCGCTTCTGGGCAATAATGTTCGATTAATACACGCAGTAATCGAATCATTTCATGTGTTTGAGGCAGGTGAATACAATTGGTACCAATTTCTTTCCATAAGAATGCGACAGCATCTAAGCGAAATATGCGCACGCCATAGTCAATGTGTTGTTTGATGATTTTGGTGAATTCACACAGAACTTCAATGTTAGAAAAATTCAAATCAATTTGATCATGGCTAAAGGTACACCATACATGGCGCTTGCCATCGAGTGTTTGCACTTCACGCAGTAATGATGATGTCCTTGGCCTGACGACATTTGATGTGTCAATTTCTGGATCTGCTTCTATAAAATAATCTTTACCTGGATGCCTTTGCTGCTTGAAGTTGTCAAACCATAGGCTTCGGCTAGAGCAATGGTTAATCACGAGGTCTGACATCAATCGACAGTGCTGAGCAATGGCTTCTATGTCAGACCAATCTCCTAGACTATCATTGACTTCACTATAGTTGATAACGGAAAAACCATCATCTGAACTGTAAGGGAAAAAAGGCAAAATATGGATGCCGTTAATAGTATCGGCTAGTTGATCATCCCAAAAGTTTTTTAAAACTTTAAGAGGCGTTGCCGTATCACTGATTAAGCTATTTCCGTAAGTAATAAGCCACGCATCTTTTTCATTCCAGAGATCATAATGAGGACTTTTTTCCAGCCTCTCGCCTTCAAGCCCCATGATGCCGAGCAATCGCTCAGCTAATACTTGCGTATTTTCACTGGTATAAATCGCATCAAGATGGCTCTTGACTAAATATTTCAAATCTTTATTTGTTGTTTTCATCGCGCCACGCTCAAAGTAAAAAAGTCACAAGTATCAGCAGAACATAAAAAAGCAGTATGTCCCTATCTAGCGACTGAATTCTTCCATGTCCAGTCTAACGGCTTCGTTCATTTCGTTTAACACAGAAGGTAAAGCACTGATAACTCTATTCCAACTGGGTATAAACGGTTTTTCCATTGGATTTTCTAAAAAGCTCTGGCCAGCCGTTAAAATGTTACGAGAAAACATTTCTACGGCTTGTTCTTCGCTATGAATATCTAGCGTTAAACCATTCATTTTTGCATCATTGTAGTAGGTTTCTACAAAGTCGAGAGCAATACGAAAGTATGTTGCTTTGATAGAGCGGAATGTTTCTTGGTTAAAAATAACACCGTTTGTAGCAAGCTTTCTAAAGAGCGCTTTTGAAATGTCGATAGACATTTTTGATAAGCCTTTGGCGGCATCTTCGGGTGATAGGTCTTGATGTTTATGATCGTAGATTTCTGCAATATCGGCTTGACACAATCTGTTGTTGGCATAGTTTCGGTTAAGCTCAGAAAGTACGCCAATTTCTAAACCCCAGTCACTGGGTATGCGGATATCGTTAATTACATCAGAACGGAATGCAAATTCACCGGCTAAGGGATAACGGAAACTATCAATGTAATCAAGATATTCATTAGGACCTAATGTTTTGCGCAGCGCTCTAATTAGCGGAGTCACTAATAAACGGCTTGCGCGTCCATGCAGCTTGCCCGAGGCAATACGCGCGTAATAACCTTTGCAGAATACATAGTTGAAGTTCGGGTTAGCAACAGGATAGAGTAGGCGAGCCACTAAGCTGCGATCATACGTTAAAATATCACAATCATGTAATGCAACAGCCTGTGCTTCTGAAGCGAGTGTATAACCTAGGCAATACCAAACGTTGCGACCTTTTCCTAATTCTGTAGGCGCGAGTCCTTGCGCTTTGAGTTTGGCATCAATGGCTTTTAATCTTGGCCCGTCATTCCATAGTACTTTAAAAGACTGATTGAGGGGCTTAAAAAAATCTAATGCTGCACGGTACTGCGCTTCATCAGCTCTATCCAAACCAATAATAATCTCATCGAGATACTTGACCTTGCTGAGTTCTTGCACAATGTTCGGTAATGCTTCGCCTTCTAATTCCGAATATAAAGAGGGTAAGATTAAGGCCATGCTCTTTTTTTGAGAAAATTGAATTAACTCTTGCTCCATATCTTCTAAAGAGCGCTGTTTAAGGTTATGTAATGTAGTGATAATTCCGTTCTGATAGCAATCAGCCATGTCATTCTCTCATTTTTTGAGTTGAATTATTAAAGCAATTTATTGTTATATTGAGCCATTTTTAATCAAATTGTTAATGGCATCATTCCAGCCTATAGGCCCTTTTTCAGCGGTGTGGATTGTATGATTGTTTTGTACATCAAGTAGCTTACCTTTTGATGATTTTATGCAAATTGCTATATCGGCACTATTTAATAAAGCAATATCATTATGACTATCACCTAAAGCAATAATGTTTACTGCGTTATGCTGATTATTCTTAAGAAGGTAAGCTTTTTTTAGCGCATTAATCGGCTTTGCTTTATCGGTTTGACCTTGAATATGTAAAAAGCGACCACCTTTTAAGATGTGCAAATCATATTTAGATAGTTTTTCTTGAAAAAGAGATAGATTTTTATCAGTGTCAAACCACTTTATGGGCTCTGATGCATGTCTGTTTGCTGCATGTTGAGCAGTGTCATAAGGCAATCCGGTTTCTTCCATGATTCGCGTTGTGGCCCAGTCGCTAAACCCTTCAAATAGCCATTTTTCTTCTTTTCTGATGTGCGCAAGAATATCTAAAATAAAAGATCTTGGCTTCCCAAAAATAAACTGCTTGTACTTATCAACGGTCTGATTTTCATGATTTTGCGTCAAATTGAGATTAAGTTCTTCGAATGACTCATGAACGAATAAAGATGATCCATTTTCACAAATGAATATAGAGCAGGCTTTAGTTTCTTTGACGATATCAAGTGTTTCTGAATACGTTTTGCTGGTATTAATAATAACAGGGATGTTCTGTTCTTTTAGTTGGTCTAATGCAGTTTTGGCTGGCTGCCAAGAGTAGGTATTATGATCTAATAGAGTGCCATCTAGATCGGTAACAATGGCTGTTAGGGTGGTATTCATGACATACCTTTTACACTTTCTTCATTGAAAGTGAGTTGGGTTATGGTTTGTTGAGCGTTGAGTTCCAATATGATGTTGGCTTGGTCTGGAAGAGATTCTAAAGCATGCCGAGATAACCTTTCATAATGTGAGATAAAGCGTTTTAGTTCATCAGGTGATAGAACTTTATTATCTTGCATATTGTCAGCTAAAACCTTCTCTCTTAATTTTTTTTCTTGAAGCGCTCGCCATTGATATACACACTCAAAAGATGGCGCATTTAATATCATTAGTGTATCAATTAATGAAAAAAGTCTTTGATATGTTGTTTTTAACGCATCGTTAGAAAAGTGACGCCATATGCCTTGTTTATCTTCATTTTTTTCGAGCTCATTGATTGGTTCTTTTAATAATTCATCTGATTGCGCTTTTAGCCCTACACACCAACCTTCTAGAATAATAATATGAGGACGGTCAGTGATAATCTCTAGGTTGTGAAAAACGCGATCATCTATTGATTTATCAAAAGAAGGTTTTTTTACTGGATGTGAAGGCGATGCATTCCCCAAATTCTTTAAGCACTCTATTGCAAGTTCGCAGTCGTGTGTGCCGGGCACCCCTCGTGTTTTCAGTAATGGATGAACTTGAGCACTCATCTCTATGCGTTTATCACGAGTGTGATAAAAATCATCTATAGAGAGATTAATTGTTTTTAACGAAAATTGTTCTTCAAGTAGAATTTTTAAAAACGCTGAGCTCGTACTCTTTCCTGAGCCTTGCAGCCCCTGTATGCCTAATACCAGAGGTTGGCTGTGGAGAGCTGCTTTTTTGGATTGATACTGCTCTGCAATATATTCTGCAACGGGTTGATACCAATTTTGTATAACATCTTGAAAGGTAGAGGGTAGCCGATGCAGATGAATTTCATCTTCTAATGCTTTTTGAAGGGCGGAGCTTGTTTGAAAAGCAGTTATTGTCATTGACTTGCCTTACGACTGCATGGAGGTGAAGGACATACTGCTAAGCAAGACAGTTTAACCTGTTACGCTATCTGTGCTTAACATTGCATATTTAATCTTTTTGTTTGACCTAGGCGGTCTATAGATCAACAAAGCATAGAATATGCCAAGCACCGTAAGGCCGCGTCGTACCACTGTTTGAGAAATGTTTGCTATACGACGAGGGGATTTTTTGCCTTGCACCACTTTATCGCATTCTTATCCGCACCAATTTGGTGCGATATAGAGATGGCTGGTATCAGCCTTAATTTAATTCCTTCTCTTTTTTATATTGATCAGGTATAAATCGCCCTCTTTGAGCGGTAGGCAGTGGAGATGAATTATGTATGATTTCAAGCCGAAAATGCTGAGTTTGGTCTTCTGGTTGTTCGGCAGTATTTTTATTATTTCGGCTGCGCGGGCAGAAGCGCCTTCTCTCCCATCTTCGCCAAAGTGGGAGGTTGGTCTCGGTTTTGGGGGTCAAGATTTACCGCATTACCGTGGCTCAGACCAGAGGCACAATGAGGTGCTTCCCATTCCTTTTGTTTTTTATACTGGACGCTACGTAAAGGTGAATCGCGATGGCGCGCGAAGTGAAATTGTAAAACGCCGCCGTTTTGAGCTTAACTTATCAGCTGACCTTGCGCTGGATGCTGATGCTGACAGCAACCGAGCGAGAGCGGGCATGGAAGCACTTGATACCGCCCTTGAGCTAGGCCCGTCTTTTAATATATTGCTTTTGGGAGATAGCTTCAAAAATGGCTGGTCGTTGCGCTTGCCGATCCGAGCGGTCACAACGGTGGGAGCCGGTCTTCGATTACGCTCACGAGGGTACGTATTTAACCCACGGTTAACATGGCGTACAGCTAACGTATGGCAGAATTGGAAGTTAAGCACATCGTTAGGTGCTTTGTGGGGTAGCCGTTCTTATCATGAATATTATTATTCTGTTGCGCCAGAGCATGTAACACCTAATCGCACGGCCTATCAGGCCAAATCTGGCTTTGCTGGACTGTACAGTAAGCTATCTGCGCGCAAAAATATGGGATCTTGGTTGCTGGGCTTTTCCATTCGTTATGACAACCTTGACGGTGCAGTATTTGAGCAAAGCCCACTGGTGAAGTCTAAGCACTATACGGTTTACAGCGGCGCTATTGCTAAAACCTTTTGGGCCTTTTAAGCGTATTTTTTGCTCGATATTGCAATAGTGTGTTAAGGCTGTGATATTGTAGCTTTATTGTGCTTGCACACTATTTTGTATATTGGTTGCCACTTTGTATCGATGACGTTTCGAAGAGAGAAGGATAAATAGTAGTGAGTGTTGTTGAATATTTCAAAGAAAAAGAGCGTGTACTGCAACTTAAAACCGTAGAAATCAAAGCGCGCTTTGAGCCGCAGCTGCGCAATCTCTCTGAGAAACTGAGTACTACATTAACGAATACTCAGAACAACCCATGGATTGGCAAGATCAACCCATTCTTTGAGCGTGAGCCAGCTTTACCTCGCTCAATTAGCCCTGAGGCACAGGCTTTTTACAACAAGTGGTATCAATCACTTGAGGAAGAAACATACACAGGGGAGTGGTATCGAATCGATCAGTTATGCATTGATCAATTTGCTTCTGTGACAGAAGATCAACAGTGGATTCACACCGATCCAGAGCGTGCTGCTGTGGAGTCCCCGTTTGGTGGCACCATCGCACATGGCTTTTTGACCCTGGCTTTACTGCCTAAGTTAACTGACTCCGTTAACCCTGAAAATAATTTATACCCTGAAGCACGTATGTTAGTGAACTATGGGTTAAACCGTGTACGCTTTCCTTACCCCGTTAAATCGGGCTCTGAAGTACGAGCGAGAACTAAACTGGTTGATCTAGTTCCCGCCAAGCGCAGCGTGGATGTGGTGAATGAAATCAGTGTTGAGATTAATGGTAGCCGCCGTCTTGCTTGTGTTGCCGAAACAGTCTTGCGCGTTTATTTTTAGACTCTAGCTAGCACTCTGTAACGCCTATAGAACGCTAGCTGTTTGATGATAAGCCATTCAGCATTTAATACGTCGTCATCACACTGAAAGTCAGCTCTTTTTTGCTTTTTGCGGGAAGAGTAATGATCCACTGTGCCTTTTTGCTGTTAGCCTTTTCCCATTTCTCACTGCTTTTTGTGATTTCCCAGTCTCCATATAATGTTTCAATCAATTTAATATCTTGAGACGTATCTTTGGCGTTGTTGAAAACGACCTTGTGGCTTGTTTTGTGAGTATTGGAACTGATTTTTTGGTAGTCGGTTTGAGTGTATACAGCGGATACGTCAAAGCTTTTTCCTAGCTTTAGTTTTACAGTTTCATTCTCTGCAATATGATCGATCCGGTCTTCACCAATAAATTGTGCATTGCCTTTTGAGTCTTTTTGATACACTCGTACAATGCCTTTTGGTAAAGGAATACCTAAATTACGTGACTTTTTATTTTTGAAGGTTAATTCGATATCGGCTTTTGATTTGTCAGTGTTTTCGCCGCGGCTATAGTTGCTCGCCGCATTCATATGGAAAACAAGATTTCTCTCTACGCGAATATTGCTTTTAGAAAATAAAGCAACTTGTTTGGTTTGAGCGTTGGCCAGCGTTGTTTTTTGAGGCAGCGAATACAGCTTATATTCCATTAGATTTTCAACAGAGGGGCTTTCCGCAACACTCGATTTGCGCATAGCCATGTGATCAAGGTTGTGGCGTTGTCTTTCTGGTACCACGAGGTTGACATCGCCCGCGACAAGCTGAACCGTGGCATCACGGTATTCGGTATTACTGTTGTTGCTGAGGGTGACCCAGCTCGCTAAATCTAGCGTGTCTTGCTCTGTTAGCTCGGCAACATAGTCTGCTTTCCAACTGAGGCCAGTTGTTAAGTAGCTGAGTTCGTAGTCTCGCTGTTTTGTATCATTGTTTTCAAGCTGGGTTGTTAGGGTGGGTTTAGCGCGTAGGTTTTTAGGGAGTTGAGAAAAAATAAAACGCCCATCTGGATTCGTTTCAATCGTATTGCCGATTTGCACAATTAAACCGTTATTGGTTGAAAGGACTTTGGCGGTATCAATTTTTTCTTTTCCCGTTGCAGGGTTGGTGCGAGCAATTTGTATATATTGCCCTAACGACTTTTCAAGAAGCTTGTTGGGTGAAAGTAGATCGTAGTCAAAATTCTGCTCGGCCACTCTTAAGCTATCTGGGCTTTTGATGTTGCGTAGTAGCGCGGTTTCAGGTTTCATCGCCCCGCTCACCCCAGCAAACTCTAAAACCTGTTTCCCTTTTGGCAATTGAAGGTTGCGCTGGTCTTTCACTAAGGCCAAATTGCTGTTGTAGATTGTCACGGCGAGTGCAGTCTGGTCTTCAGGTGTGCTTTTGATTGGCTCGTCTGCGTTTGCCCATGCCGACGCACCTATAACCATTGACGCACCTATAACCACTATAGTTACATGGAATAATGACCAAAAATGAACATTCTGTTTGTTAAACATCTTTTATAAACCCCTATCGTTTTTGTGCGTATGGCTTATTTAAGTCTTAAACGTAGCGTGTTATGGGTGGTATTCAAGTGAGTGTGATCACAGCTTGATGCATGCCTCAAATAGAATGTAGAGCTGTAAGCTATATGTTGGCAACCTATTTTCTGTAATGAATCGTATTCGAGGCGCTCTTTGCTTATCTATTGAGTCAGCCGTATAGCTATTTGCATCCAAGGTGGTGATGTGGTGACACTTTATTTTCCATGAAGTTTGCCACAAAGCTTAATTCACACTAACTGTACAGCTTATGAAGTCTATTGATCAGATGCTGGCTTTCGATAGGACGTGAGCTTGAGCTGCTGTTGGTAAGACTGTTCTGCCATTTGTTCTGGCGTTAAAAAGAGATCGCTCCCTTTGCTGTGCAGTTGGCTGACGCGCTTTTTAAGATCACATTGGCTTTCAAGTTCGCCGTTATGCAGAATATGCTCTAAGCCTATCTGGGGCTGATGTTGTTGTAGATAGTAACCAATAAGTAAGCTTCTATGGCAGGTTGCAGGGTCTTTTTCTGCGCACATGAGTGCGATGTTAAGTGGCTTGTCTAGACCTTTTTGGATACGTTGAATACCACTAAGAAAGAGGTCAGCCTGCATCAGGCGGTCAAACTGTACTTGCTGGTCATCATTGTAGTGCGCAGGATCTTTTGAGCGTGGGCCTAACTCTTCACCTACGTATACATAATGAATATGGTGCTGCCTCAGAGTGCTAGCAATGGCTTCTTGGTGGTAATCATAAAAGACTTTACTGTAAGGCACGGATCTTACATCTGCTACGGCTTGAATGTCATATTGCTTAAGTTGCGCAATAAAGACTGCAATAGGTTTGGTGGCGTAACCGATGGTATACAGTTTTGGGTTTGGGGTATTTTTTTGAGAGGCTGGAACTTGAGAGGCTTGCGTTTCAGATGAGATAGGCATGGCTTACATCCCGTTCCTTGCGCTTATCTTAATGCTTTTTTGATATCACTCGACACTCCCATGTGAGGGTGTATCTAGCAGGGTATGTCGAGTGATTGGAGGTATGAGCTTACAGGCTCAATAAACTTAAAGAATAAATCGGCTTAGATCTTCGTCTTGGGCTAAATCGTTTAATTCGCTGTCGACAAATTCGGCGTCAATCGTAATCTCTTTTTGATCTTGCCCTGCATCATAAGAGGCTTTTTCAAGTAGCCTTTCTAACACGGTATGCAAACGGCGCGCGCCAATATTTTCGGTGGTTTCATTCACCTGAAAGGCCGTCTCGGCAATGCGGCGAATACCTTCTTTGGTAAATGTGAGCGAGACACCTTCGGTTTCCATCAATGCAATATGCTGTTCTGTGAGAGAAGCATTAGGCTCCGTTAAAATACGCTCAAAATCATCTGGCGTAAGAGCTTCTAGTTCAACTCTAATGGGCAGGCGACCTTGCAGTTCTGGTATTAAATCGGAAGGCTTACTTAAGTGAAATGCCCCCGATGTGATAAACAACATATGATCGGTTTTGATCATGCCGTGCTTGGTGCTAACGGTGCAGCCTTCTATTAGTGGAAGTAAATCCCGCTGAACACCTTCGCGTGATACATCTGCGCCGCTTGTTCCTTCGCGTTTAGCGACTTTATCGATTTCATCAATAAAGACAATGCCGTTTTGTTCCGTTGCTTCAATCGCTTGCGCTTTAATGTCTTCAGCGCTGACGAGCTTGCTGGCTTCTTCGTCGACTAGTTGTTTGAGGGCCTGTTTGACCGTGAGTTTCTGCTTTTTTGTTTTGTCTTTATTCATAGACGAAAACATATTTTGCAGTTGGCTGGTCATATCTTCCATGCCAGGTGGAGCCATGATTTCTACGCCTACAGGAGTTGCCGCTAAATCAATTTCGATCTCTTTTTCGTCGAGCTCGCCTTCGCGTAATTTTTTGCGAAAAACCTGACGAGTTGATGACTCATGTTTGGCTTCTTCATCGCCGCGTGCTGGCGGTAATAACGCATCAAGAATGCGCTCTTCTGCGGCATCTTGCGC
>CALIUX010000227.1 GCA_938048505.1 uncultured Pseudomonadales bacterium | reverse complement strand
CGCATAGACAGCGCAATGCGCTTGCGCTGTACATCCACTTCCATCACTTTGACTTTAACAATATCACCTGCTTTCACAACACTATGGGGGTCTTTCACAAAACTATGGCTCAGTGCAGAGATATGCACTAAACCGTCTTGGTGAACACCCACATCCACAAATGCGCCAAAGTTTGTTACGTTAGTAACCGTGCCTTCTAAAATCATGTCATCTATAAGATCACTGATTTTCTCGACGCCGTCTTTAAATTGCGCTGTTTTGAATTCAGGGCGAGGGTCGCGTCCGGGTTTTTCGAGCTCTTTTAAAATATCGGTAACAGTGGGTAAGCCGAACTGCTCGGTAGTGTAGTCTTTTGCTTTGAGCTGGCGCACAAACTGGCTGTCACCCACAACACTTTTGATGTCGCGACTGTTCTGGTTTGCAATGTGCTCAACCACGGCATAAGACTCAGGGTGAACCGATGAGCCATCTAATGGGTTATCGCCATTGGCAATGCGTAAAAAGCCAGCGGCTTGCTCGAATGCTTTAGGGCCTAGGCGCGCAACTTTGAGCAGTTGCTTTCTGCTTTTAAGTGGCCCTTCGGTATTTCTAAATTCGATAATATTATTGGCAATAGTATTATTTAAACCGGCTACACGGGCTAAAAGTGGAGCCGAAGCCGTATTCACTTCAACGCCTACACCGTTAACACAGTCTTCGACAACCGCATCCAATGATTTGGCCAAGCGTGACTGCGAGACGTCATGTTGGTATTGGCCTACACCAATGGATTTAGGGTCGATTTTTACAAGCTCTGCCAGTGGATCTTGTAAACGGCGTGCAATGGAGATAGCGCCACGAATGGTCACATCAAGATCAGGGAATTCTTTTGCGGCAAACTCACTGGCTGAATAGACCGATGCACCAGCCTCGTTGACCATCACTTTTTGAATGGTGAGATCTGGATGTTGCTTTAAGAAATCTCCTACAAACTTATCGGTTTCACGGCTTGCCGTGCCATTGCCAATGGCAATTAAATTAACGTTGTGCGCTTTACACATTTTGAGCAGTACTGCTTCGGCTTCGGCAATGCGGTTTTGAGGCGGAGTAGGGAATATCGCACCGTGATCAAGTACTTGCCCTGTGGCATCCACCACTGCGACTTTTACACCTGTTCGTAAACCGGGGTCGAGCCCAATCGTGGACTTTTGTCCTGCTGGAGCGGCGAGTAAAAGATCTTTTAAGTTGCGTGCAAAAACATCAATTGCATCTTGTTCTGAGCGCTCGCGCAAGTCGCTTAATAAGTCTGTTTCGAGGTGGGTTAAAATCTTAACGCGCCAACTCCAACGTACTACTTCGCTCAGCCATTTATCGGCAGGGCGATTTTGATTTTCAATATCATTATGCTGTGCAATCATGACTTCGCAAGGGTGCATTTGCCCTGTTTCTAGCTCTTCTTCGAGCGTGAAAGTCATATTTAATATGCCTTCATTGCGACCGCGAAACATCGCCAATGCACGGTGGCTAGGCATATTTTTAAAGGCTTCTTTGTGTTCAAAGTAGTCGCGAAACTTTTCGCCTTCTTTTTCTTTGCCTGGTACAACGCTTGCTGCCAGAAAACCATCATTACGCATAAATGAGCGGGTTTTGTCGAGCAATTGCGCATCTTCGCTGAACTGCTCCATTAAAATCTGTTTTGCACCGTCCAACGCTTCTTTAGGGGTTGTAATCTTATGCTCTTCGTTAAAAAAAGACTCAGCGAGGGTTTCGGGTGTGAGTGAGGGGTCGGACAAAAGTTGTTCTGCTAAAGGGGCCAATCCGGCTTCTCTGGCAATTTGTGCTTTGGTGCGACGTTTGGGCTTATAAGGTAGATACAAGTCTTCTAGCGATGTTTTGGTATCGGCTTGTTTGATCGATCGCTCCAGTTCTGGCGTGAGCTTATCTTGCTCGGCGATTGACTTGAGGATCGTGTCACGGCGTTCATCCAGTTCACGCAAGTAGTTAAGGCGTTCATCTAGCGTTCGCAGTTGAGTATCGTCTAATCCACCTGTGACCTCTTTACGGTAGCGGGAGATGAACGGAACGGTTGCGCCTTCGTCTAATAATCCAACAGCTGCTTGGACTTGATTAAGACCGACATTGAGTTCTGAAGCGATAGCATTAAAAATCGTAGTGCTCATAAAAGAATAGTGCTCATTACGTTAGTTCTATAATTATTTAGTTTTATCAATATCTGTTCTACAGGTGTTGGCTCTATGATATGTACCATTTGTGATGATAGGTACTATTACTGTAGAGAATGCGTGTTATGCATCACACGCGGGTAGAGAAACGACACGATAACGAATGTCTGATCACACTGATATCGACATTATGCGTAAACGCTTCTTTTTCAACAACATTCAAACAACAACCTTCAAGTTAGAACATTCAAGTCAGAACATTGAAATAACAGAATAGGGCTTGCTAGGGTGATGCGTGTATTAAATCGTATTGGCAAAGCGCTCATGGGTTGTTCAATGGTAATATTGTAAGTGGCATGATGACGTCGCTATGGGTAACCTGCGGTGAAAGTGCGCTTCATAGATAGCTATTGCGTTGGGTTAATTTTTGATTTGGTGAATTAGGCTAGAATTGTTTCATAACTTGGAGAGATTGTTTGTCTGTACCCTTTCTTTTGTGGGCAAGCCGGCCTCAGCATCAAAATGCTCGCTGGTGCGAGCTTCTACAACCCCTTGGCCCAGTGCTGGATATCCCTTTATTGGCGATTGTACCCGTTACAAACCAAGCGGATCAGCAGCATATTAAATCACGCATACTCGATCTAGACTATTATGAACATGTGATTTTTGTTAGCCAGAATGCCGTGGCTCAAGCTTTTGAGTGGATTGTGCAGTATTGGCCGCAAATACCGGTGGGTGTACGCTGGTATGCTGTGGGTGAAAAAACCGCAGCCAGCGTGCGAGAACACTGCGTTGATGTCATTGAGTGCGGGCAGGCCATGAATAGTGAGGCCTTACTTGCTTTGCCTGACTTACAACCTGTTGCGAATCAAAAAATACTGATTTGCCGGGGTAAGGGTGGGCGAACTAAATTGGCCGAAGTGCTACGTGACCGAGGTGCTTCGGTGGACTACTGTGAATTGTATGAACGTCAATCGACCTCGACCGACGCCTTAGCCACTCGTTTACAGCAAGATCTGAGCGATGTGCACCATGTAGTGCCGCTTTTCAGTGGCGAAACATTACTGAATTTTACAAATGCGCTGCCTATTGAGCATAACAAAGGGTTATTCTCTTTGGTTGTACCGGCCGAGCGTGTCGCACAGGTTGCGCAGCAGGCCGGCTTTGAACAGATTACGATTGCGCAAAATGCCGGTGAAGCGTCTATGCTCGCTGCAACGCGCCAAACACTTTCGACTTTACTCCAGAAGGATTATCCATGAGTGATAAGCCAAAAAACCATACGACTGACAAGACTCTCGACCAGAAAACCGTCAAGCATGACAGTCAAAAAAGTGCTGATAAGCAAAGCGCTAGTCAGCACGTTAATCAACAGGATCAAGCCAGTGAGCAAGGCAAGGCTGGCAAGCAAAATAATACGGGCAAACAAGACTCGCCAGCTACGACGACTAAAAGCGCTAATCAACCCGTAGTGGAGCAAGACAGCCATAAGTCAGTGGTTCAGCCAGCTGATACTAAAGCGTCTCTCATGGCAGATAAGCAAGCCAAAAGTAGTGCCTCTAATGCATCATCTGTTATGGCCAGTGACAAGCCAGCCAATACAAATGATCAGCCCAATCTGAGCGGCAAACCTAAGCCTCAACACCAAAAAACAGCTGATCTTGGCGGTGCGGCTTCAGATCATATCAAGACTGAGGCAAAGGCGACTGATCCGGTGGCGCCTCCCGCTCAACCTAAGCGCTCAAAAGGACTGTGGCTGTTATTTTTCTTGATGGTTTTAGGGTGGTTAGGTTTTGCTGCACTGGCGTATTGGTATCATCAAAAGCAAGCCGAAACACAAGAGCGATGGAATGGCCAAATCATGACCTTGGGTAATCAGGCCATGAAAAAAACTAAAACAAAGTTGGAGAAGGTTGATGGTGATATTGCCCAGCTTCAGCAAAGCGTAAAGAGCCAACTGGCTACGATTGAACGCGGATCAAGCGGTGAGGTTCGCCAGCTTCGATCACAACTTAAAGAACATGAAGCCCGTTTAAATGGTCAGCAACAGCGCCTAGCAGGACTCTCAACAACCTCTAAAGAAGATTGGTTATTAGCTGAAGCAGAGTATTTGTTAAAACTTGCGAACCAGCGGGTTTTACTCGAACGTACGCCTGACAATGTTGTGGCCTTACTGACGCGAGCAGATGAAATTATTCAGCGTGTTGCGGCAGGTTTAGGGGATCGAGAGTTGTTTGCTATTCGAAAACTGTTAGCAAAAGAAACGACCGCACTAAATATCATTGAACCGGTTGATACGCAGGGTATTTATTTAAAGCTAGGTGCCTTAGCGGATGCCATCAATACCCTGCCGACATTACCTACAGAAGAAGAACGTTTTGTTGAGGTAGAAGAGCAAGCGGTTGAAACAGAAAGCGCTGTGGCTGAGATAAAACGTGAAATGGGTAATGTTCTGAACTTCATTAAAAACTCTTTTAGCCTGAAATCAGAAGATGCATTGGCGAATCCAATCGTCTCGCAGCAGCGCTTGCAACTTATGCAGCTCAATACACGGTTATTGATAGAACAGGCCCAGATTTCATTGTTAAAAGAAGAGACGACCAGCTATCAAGCAAGCCTAAAAGCGGCTGCCGAATTAATTAATGATTACTTTTTTGAATCGCCTGCGCGCAGACATTTTTCGCAAGAGTTGACGGCGTTGGCTGCAAAAGAAATCACCATTGAGTTGCCCGATATTTCAGGCTCATTAAAGCTCTTACACAGCTATGTTGCTGAGCAGCATCGTGTGAAAGGCACTTCAACGGGTGCGCCAGTTAAAGGGAAAGCGGGGAGTCAATAATGCGTAAATTTATATTGCTCATCCTGTTTCCTTTTTTAATTATTAGTGGCCTTGCGATTATTTTAATTCCGATTATGGAACGTGATCCGGGCTATGTTTTAATTGCCGTCGGTGGCAAAGTGATTGAAATGCGCTTTTGGATGGCGTGCTTGGCGCTATTAGTCAGCCTTTTTGTCGTATGGGTTATTGCTGCTATTTTACGTGGCACCTTTAAGTTAACACTTAAAACGCTACAGTGGTGGCCTGCTCATACGCAAAAACTATTGCTCGTGCGACAAGAGCGTGCCATGGCCGCTTTATGGGAAGGTAACGATCGCGAAGCGCACCGTAATTTTGTCAAAATTGTGAATACAAAAGGGCAAAAAGATAATGTTTTGAGCTTGGTCAATGCAGCCAACTTATCGACAGAGTTAGCGTTATTTGACGAAGCTGACCGTTATCTGGCGCAAGCTGAACAACAGGATGACAAAGAACATGAAGTCACGGTTTTAATGAGTCGTGCCACGCTGTTGCAAAAGCAGCAAAAAATAGAACCCGCTATTTCATTGGCAAACCAAGCCCTTGACGTACACCCTACACATAGCGGCGCGTTAAAAATGTTGTTGGGTATTCATCAGAAAAACCAAAACTGGCAAGCGCTCAATAGCTTATTACCTAAGTTAAAGAAGGCGCAATGCTTAAATGCTGATGCGCTGGATGCATTAGAAGATGACGTGTATTTAGGTTTATTTGCCCAAGCACAAAATGCACATGAGCTTGAGAAATTATGGCGTGATGTACCACGCTCTCATAAGAAAAATATTAATCTAATGCGTTTTTATGCTGCTCAATTATTATCGTTAGGTGATGATGAGCATGCAGAAAATTGGCTTAAAAAAGCAATTAAACAGCATTTTGATGCAGGCTTAATAAACCTTTATGGGCAAGCGAATGTGTCTGATATTCAGTCGCAAATGAAGGTTATCGAAAAGTGGCACACACAACATCCTGATAATGCAGCCTTGTATTTAGCCCAAGGCAGGGTGGCTGAGCGAAGCGAGCAGTTTGATGCCGCTAAAGAGGCTTACCAAAAAAGTTTAGCTATAGCGCCCAGTTCAATGGGCTATTCTCAGCTTGCGAATTTATTGGCACGCCTTGGTGAGCATGAGGCAAGTAATACGATTTATCAGCAAGGCTTAGCGTTTTCTGAACAAAAAAATCCAACCCCCTCTTTGCAATCAAATCTTATTTCTTAGATTGAAAATTTGCTTTTAGATAAAAGTGCTATGAAATCTGTTATAGCGCTTTTTTCTCTGTTTGCCTGACTGAGGTATAGTCATTAACCATGCGTATATTCACCTACCAGCCGCCCATCGGTTTACCACCCGTTGTTTGGGAAGATGACTATTACATTGCTATTGATAAGCCTAGTGGTCTATTGAGCAACCCCGGTCGTGCAGAAAATACGTTTGACTGTGCTTTAACACGCTTACAGAAAGCCTATGGTGAGATACATCTTATTCATCGTTTAGATTGCGATACCTCGGGCATTTTAGTTTTTGCTAAACAAAAGAAAGCAGAAGGGCCACTCAAGAAATGCTTTCAAGAGCGAGCAATACATAAACACTACAATGCGCTGATTTTAGGCTGCCTGACTCAAACAAAAGGGGTTATCTGTCAGCCTATTATCGCAGACAAAAGTGATGTGCCGTTACAAAAAGTAGATGCCAATGGGAAAGAGGCCATCACAGAGTATGAGATTGAGCAGCCCGACATGTCATCTCCTCAAGCCATATCCCGCATTGCTTTAAAACCACTGACTGGTCGAACTCACCAGCTACGTGTGCACTTACGCTATTTAGGTCACCCTATTTTGGGTGATACATTTTACGGTTGCGAAGTATCGCAAAAAAAGGCTGATCGCTTATGCCTGCATGCATCGCGTTTGAGCTTTAATCACCCAATAACCAATAAGATTGTTGAAATTTCTTCGCCAGTACCTTTTTAATTCCCTTATTTACGTTTTTGTTTAGCTTTTATCCTTTTTCCTTCATTCGCTGACTAATGTAGGTGCTTCGTAGGCGTATTTGACCTTAAAATCTCTCCTGACACGTTATGTCAGCAGCTACCACTACACTGCTCAGAGCAAATTCGAGTTCGATCAATTTGAGTCGATAGTCCGCCTCGTTTATTGAATTTGCGTTACCTTTCACTTTAGGAGTAGTTATGTCTGAATATATTGTTAAAACGTATCGGTTTTCTCTCAATAGCGCGATCAAGCGAGATGTATTTTTGGCATTGAGCCAAGAAATGGATCAGCTATTATTGACAATAAAGGGCTTTGTTT
>CALIUX010000226.1 GCA_938048505.1 uncultured Pseudomonadales bacterium | reverse complement strand
AGAAGATGAAAAGCCCGCTTTTGAGCTGTTGGCCGCAGGGAGTGATTTATTGCGTGAAGATGAGCGAACAACGGCAAAATGGGTTCCTCTCCAAATTGATTTATCTCACTTAAGCTTAAAAGACAGTGAAGGCAATCTTATTGAAAAAGATGAGATAGACACACCTGAAAAAGTTGAGGTGGCGGATATTGACGCTGATATTTTACCCGTTGGATCAGACTTGTTACCTGAGGCTGAGCGAAAACTCGATCAGCCGGTTGAAGTTGCTGAGCTATCGTTAGATATAGCGCCTGTTGGTGCAATATTGGCTCAGGCAAAGCCGCAAACCCCTCCGCCGCCTATTAATGTAGAACATATTCAGCTAGCGGAGTAGTGAGTAATCGTTGCTAGCCCCTTAAGCTTAGGTGAGTCATTATTAGCAGAGCGTTTTTGCGGCTTTAGCATTATTAACCCTTCCATCGATATAAATACGACCTGTAAGGCGAATGGTCACCTTTTTTACAAGTAAAGGGTATGCAGTGTGTGATGGTTCAATGCTTTTGGGGCAATAAATAAAGCTAGAAAATGTATGGCTGTTGCCTACGTCATTGAATCTCACTACTCCTAGCTTTGCATTCAGTCTGAGTTTACCGGAGGGCTTGAAGGGCGTTTGTACGATTATGCGCTCTCCTTTGTTGTACTGTCTATTGCGATCTTTATCTTTAAAAATTACTAAGGTTTCGGCTGCGTTAGCATTACATTGCCCGCTTGAGTCAAGCATGCAAAGCGTAATCTGTTCTCTTTGTGAAACAGCTATATCTCGAGTGGTTTGTAAGTGCTTATAGAGAGTTTTAGAGACATTATCTGCTTCGGCTCTGGCAAGCCAATAGCTGAGCTGCGGTATGCCAACTGTCGCGAGTATGCTAAAAATAGCGAGAGCGGTTAAAAGCTCGATCAGTGTTAGCCCGCAAGCATGGTGAAAGTGGTGACGGCTTTGAGTATCCGTGAACGGAGAGATCTTCATAACGCATTCCTTTGCGTGTAATGTATTGAGTAACGATTATAGCGTGCTACATCATCTATTGAATAGATGCCTATATTTATAGGTGTCTGCCTGCAACACCAATATTATAAGAAGGCGTGTTAGCCTTCTTTGTTATGTAGAGCGATGGCGTCAATAATTTCTTGTTTAGCTTCTGCTACATCGCCCCAGCCTTCAACTTTTACCCACTTGCCTTCTTCAAGATCCTTGTAGCGCTCGAAGAAATGTGAAATCTGCTTTAGCTGAATTTCTGGTAAATCTGTGTAAGAGGTGATGTTATCGTAGATTTTGGTTGTTTTGCTCACTGGCACAGCCAATAATTTTGCATCTTCACCTGACTCATCAGACATTTTTAAAACACCAATCGGACGGCACTTTACAACACAACCCGGTACAAGCGGAGAGCTTAAAACGACCAAAACATCAGCTGGATCACCATCGCCACACAATGTGTTAGGGATATAGCCATAATTACAAGGGTAGCGCATAGAGGTGCTTAGAACACGATCAACAAAAAGTGCGCCAGTGTCTTTATCAAGCTCATACTTGATTGGCTCACCGCCTTGAGGTATTTCGATAACAACATTGACTTCTTCGGGTGGGTTTTTGCCAGTTGGCACATTGTTAAGGCTCATTAGCAGTTTCCTAAATATAAATAGATGGAGTGGACAATACAAAAAATTGAGCCATATTCTATCACAGGGTGATAAGCGTCAAAAATGCCTTATGCAATGACCCTTCAAGCCGCCTATTCCTGCAAGGTGGGTGTGGTATAGTCTGACGCGATTTTTATGGGGGGCATAATGTTAGACAATCTCATACGCGAAGGTGTTGGCATGACCTCGCGTCGAACACGTGAACGCTTGATTGAGCGTTTGCAAGAGCAAGGAATACAAAACGAAAACGTCTTAGAGGCTATGGCTTCAACGCCTAGGCACCTTTTTGTTGATGAAGCCCTTTCGCACCGAGCTTACGAAGATACGGCTTTGCCTATTGGATATAAGCAAACGCTCTCTCAGCCCTATACCGTTGCGAAAATGACAGAGCTGTTACTCCAGCACGTTAAACATCGCGGCAGAGTATTAGAAATTGGTACGGGCTCGGGTTTTCAGACGGCAATATTGGCTCAGTTCTTTGATCGTGTCTTTACGGTGGAGCGTATTGCGCCATTGCAGCAGAAAGCTCAAAAACGCTTATCTGATTTGCAGCTTAAAAACATTCAATACCGACACGCCGATGGTCATCAAGGCTGGAGTATTGGGGGCCCTTTTGATGCCATTATTGGAACAGCGGCAGCATCTTCTTTGCCAGAAGAGCTTCCTGAGCAGCTGCGCGATCGCGGTGTGTTGATTTTACCTGTTGGTGAAAGCGTACAAAAACTGACCATGATTCGCCGTATAGGTGATGACTATTCCCATACTATTATTGAAACCGCTAATTTTGTTCCCTTACTAAAAGGAGTCATCACTTGAAAGACGAGTCAGACACACTAAAAGCACGCACACTAAAGGACTATGCCATTATTGGCCTAAAAGGTATGGCAATGGGTGCTGCAGATGTTGTGCCGGGTGTGTCCGGAGGAACGATTGCCTTCATTACAGGCATCTATCATGAGTTACTGTCTTCCCTTAAAAAGTGTACGCCAGCAGCGTTATTGATCTGGAAAGATGAGGGGTTTGCGGCATTATGGCGGCATGTGAATGGAAATTTTTTGGCGGCATTATTTATTGGGGTGTTAGTTAGCCTTAAAACCTTTGCAGGGCTTGTGCAGTCAGCCCTCGATTCTACGCCCGTTTTGGTTTGGTCTTTTTTCTTTGGATTAATTATTGCCTCGGTTGTTTTATTGGCCAAACATTTGCCGCGTTGGCGGCTAATAGATGTTGCGGCCATGCTAGCAGGCGCGATTGTTGTCGTGTTGATCTCGCTGGCAGCACCTGCTCAGCTGCCTGGTTATTGGTGGATCATGTTTTTGGGTGGCTTTGTTGCTATTTGTGCCATGATTTTACCGGGCATATCGGGGAGCTTTATTTTGCTTTTGGTCGGCCTTTACCCTGTCTTTTTAAGTGCGGTGACTAACCTTGAGTGGGTATTACTTCTATCATTTGGCGCAGGAGCGATTGGCGGACTATTATCTTTCTCTCGTTTTCTGTCATGGCTCCTAGAGCAATACCATAATATTACTATCGCGACACTCATTGGCTTTTTGGTCGGTTCTTTGAATGTAACATGGCCCTGGAAGCAGACAGTTAGCACGATGATTGATCGGCATGGCGAAACAGTCGTTGTGCAGACAGCGAATGTTTTGCCCGGTCACTATCAAAGCCTAGTGGGCTCTTCGCCGGAGCTACTGTTGGCGGTTTGCTGTGCGATTGGCGGCTTGGTGCTTGTTTTGTCAGTTGAGTTTTTTGCCAATAAAGTCGGACGATGAATATTTTTACTGGTACTTTTGTTTGTTTTTTCATTATTTTTCAAAAAATATTGTCTTTTTTTAATACTTTTTAGGTATTAATGTTTTGTTTTTTATTCCATAAGTATCATTTAATATATGTAAAAATTATGATTAAAACGGGTTTTTGGCATTTTTTAGATTTCAGCGTCAAAAAAACAATACCAATAATGTCTTTAATTTTAATCATTTTTGGTTTGGCCTCCTGCTCGAGTAATACACATCGAGCACCAGTATCTCGTCTTGCTCAGCCAGAATCACTCAAAATCCATTATCATACAGTTAGCGCCGGCGATACGCTTTATTCAATTGCTTGGCGCTACAATCTTGATTATAAAAATCTATCTAAAATCAATAAGATAAAATACCCCTATAATATTTTCCCAGGTCAGAGAATTTCTCTCAAGGGCGTGGCTAAGCGCGCAAAATATGTGGCGCCAGCTCCTACTGCGGTGACTAAAAAGCGCACTGAACGCCTTCCAAAGCGTACCGTTAAAGCGAGTGCGCCGGCACCGAAGCCCTCACCAAAACCGAAAAAACGTTTAAAAAAGAAAACAGTTAAGGCGCCAAAGGTCAAATCAATGTCACCATCATCTAGTCCTTTGGTGTGGGCTTGGCCTGTTAGAGGTTCGGTTGTTGGCACTTTTAAGTCAGGTAAGGGCTTGAACAAGGGTATTGATATAGCGGCAAAATTAGGAGAATCTGTACGGGCTGCTGCTGATGGCGAGGTTGTTTACGCCGGAAGCGGTTTGCGAGGCTACGGTAAGCTTCTCATCATTAAGCATAAGAGTTCGTACTTAAGTGCTTATGCTCATAACCGGTCTCTCAACTCTAAAGAAGGGGACCGTGTTAAAAAAGGGCAGAAGATTGCAGAAGTTGGAGGTTCGGGAACAACATCAGTGAAACTGCATTTTGAAATTCGCAGAGATGGTACTCCCATCAACCCACTGAGCGTTTTACCTAAATAGCCTCAGCGCCGCCAATGCAAAAGCAAGTATTGAAAAGTAAAGACGTATAGAAAGGTATAAGTTGGTAACAGCTTCTGCTTACCCTCATTATAAAAATAATATCGGGGTTGAGAGGCTCGGAGTGCAGCTAACATGACATCGAGTATTGTTTTGCCATTATCACAATAGCCTTTAAGTTACTCAATTTGATAACAGGGTTGATGGCAAAATTAATCATCGGTGC
>CALIUX010000225.1 GCA_938048505.1 uncultured Pseudomonadales bacterium | reverse complement strand
TTGCGCTAGCCCTTTGATGAGCATCTGTAAAATGACAATGACCATCACAACAGCCATAAATGAAAAGTCGAACCCTCCAATAGGCGGAATGACTTTTCGTACAGGCGCGCAGATTGGCTCTATCAGTTGACGCATTAAGTTGAGCGCGGGGTTTTCACTATAGGGCGCAACAAAACTAGAGATCGCCACAATGAACATGCTGACCATATAAATTCCCAGCAGCAAGTGACTGATCGCCAGCAGCGCCCACAAAAAGACTGCGCCACCCAAAAAGTTAATACCACCGCCTAGCGTAACAATTTTTAATAAAATAAAGACAATTTGCGCTAAAAAGGCCAACACCAGAGCTGATAAGTCCAAACCGCCCAAACCGGGGATGATCTTACGCAAAGGCATCAGAAGCGGGTTGGTTATTTTGACAATGGCTTGGGACAAGGGGTTGTAAAAATCGGCCCGTGCAATTTGCAGCAAAAACCGTAGCAGTACAGCGCCAACATACAGCATAGCGACTGTATCAATAATAAAAATGGCAATTTGTATGAATGTACCTTGCATGATTAGCCTTTCATTATGATGTGAATAGTTAGTAGTTATGTTAGGAAGTGAGTTTGGTAGATCAAAAGCTGATGGGTACGGCTATTGTAATTTTTCGGCCATCTTTTTTGAATGATTGGCGCAGGCTTCCATGGCTTCGCCTACTATTTGGCTGAGATCACGCGTTTGAAAATGCAAAATAGCTTGTTCAGTTGTGCCGCCTGGTGAGGTGACTTTCTTGCGTAATGTTTCTAGGTCGTCTTCACTCTGCTCAGCCAGTATTGCAGCGCCTTTAGCTGTTTGAATAGCAAGTGATTTAGCGGTTGCTGCATCAAGCCCTTGCTCCACACCTGCCTTTGTCATGGCATCAAGGAATAAGAAAAAATAAGCTGGGGCACTGCCAGAGACTGCTGTGACGGCATGCATGAGCGTTTCATCTTCAACCCAGAGTGCTGTGCCGGTAGACGCCATAATTTGTACTGCATCGTTTTTTTCGTTATCGCTGACATTTTTATTGGCATATAAACCACATGCACCTTCACCCACAAGTGAGGGTGTATTGGGCATGCAGCGTATAATAGCAGTATCATTTCCTAGCCATTTTTCAAAAGCGTTGCAGCCAATACCTGCAGCAACGGAAATAACAAGCTTGCCTTGAATATCTGCAGCAATGTCTAGGCATAGATCTGCCATCATATTAGGTTTAACGGATAATACGATAATGTCAGCTGATTGTACGGCTTGATGATTGTCTGCTACGACATTAATGCCAAATACTTCTGCCAGCTTTTGGCGTGTTGATGTGGTGCGTGCGGTTGCCCAGATTGACCCCTTAGGTGTACCCCCTGCAATCATTCCACCGATAATACTTTGCGCCATATTGCCCGCGCCAATAAATGCAATTTTTTTCATAACTCAACTCTATTCTATGGGGTACCTAAGCGGTTCTTTAGTGCTTAAATGGCTCATTCTAACAATCGACTAAAGGGCGCGCCGCCATGTTAATACTATTTTTGGGGCGTTACCTTTTTAGTGTGACTGTGTGCTGTCTGGTTTGTTGTTGTGGTGAAGCTAGTTATTCAGTGCAGCATCTCGCCAAAATTTACTGCCTTTGATCGCGGCGTTTATCACAATGCCTTTTTCTGTTAGTTGATAGACATCAATACCTGTTGCTGTCACTTCTTTGCCAATGGTGCCGCCGTCTTTACCGTGCTTGGCCCCTGCATTGGCATCTGCTCCAAAAACCCAGCCGTAATCCATGAATTGCTTGAGTGCAGCGGCGTTTTGGAAAATCATTAAGATACGATGATCACTTAATCCAAACCCCGGTCCTACGCCGGCTTCTGCCATGCGCATATACGTGACTTTGCCATTGCTGTTGTCTTTGATCATACCAATCCCACCACCGGCCCTCACAAAGAAAAGCGTAGCGTTGGCATTACTGAATACACCATACCCAGGCGCAGATGACACTTTCTGGCGCATGGCTGGGTTGGCCGCAAAGATTTTTGTTAGCGTATCGCTACGCATGGTTTGTATAGCAGCTTTGCGTTCGCTGGCTGTCGTCGTGCCTTGAACTGCGCAACCCGTTAAGGTAAAACCGATGCAGCAGCAACTTACAATCATGAATAAATGGCTTAATTTTTTTGCGATATGCATTAAATTCCCCTTCATATCATTTTTAGGTATTGTGAACACGTATAGGAGTAATTGTTTACAATTAATAGTGTATTTAAAAGCGTGTTACATGGCCTTTTATGTATTGTTGAGTAAGACGTTACTTTGGCCTTTCGCCAAAAATGGCTGTGCCGATGCGCACCATTGTACTACCCGCATTTAATGCATCTACCATATCTTGTGACATCCCCATTGATAGCTCTTTTAAACTATGCTCTTTGGCGAGTATCGCCAATTGTTGAAAAGTCTCTGTCGAGCGGCCTTTGGGTGGTATCACCATCAGCCCCTTGAGTACTAAGCGGGGTAGGGCTCGAATGCCTTTGATTAGTGCTGGGAGGGATTCGATTGTTGCACCGGATTTGCTGGCTTCTTGATCAATATTGACTTGAATGCATACATTGAGCGGGGGTTGTTCGGCAGAGCGATAATCGTTTAAGCGCTGGGCAACTTTAAGGCGATCTACACTATGAACCCAGTGACTATACTGAGCAATAATACGAGCTTTGTTTGATTGAATCGGCCCTATGAAATGCCAGCAAATAGCCTTGTCTGCAAGTGCAGTGGCTTTTTGCTCCAGCTCTTGGGCATAATTTTCACCAAAATCTCGATGCCCAGCTTCAAATGCTTCTAGAATGAAAGCTATCGGTTGGCGTTTAGAAACGGCAATGAGCTTGGCCTGCTGCTGTAAAGCATGGCTTTGGGTGGTTTTGTGAATATCCCTTTTGATTTGGGTTAGGTTGTGTGAAATGTTCGGCATATACTAACTGTTTAGCAACCTGTGAGTGGGTTACACTCTAACGCTTTGAAATCGATAGAGTTTTAAGTGAAAATCGTTTTAAGTAAAACGAAGGTAGGAACCTATAGCTGGCGAGTTTAACAGCTATTTCTTGCTGGACGTACTGCAATATCTTGGATTGTATCTGCTAAGGCAAACAGTTGAAGTAAGTAGATACTAACTTGACGTGCATACATGTAACGTGTTCGTTGAAGCACTGCTTATTGTGTATTGCATAGTCGATTACATGGTGTTTATGTAAACTACATTTTTATATGCCTACCTAAAAGGCATCAGAAATTAAGGGTTTTTTGATGGATATTACCGAACTGTTGGCATTTTCTGCCAAGCAGGGTGCGTCTGATTTGCACTTATCTGCAGGTCTACCGCCAATGATTCGTGTGGATGGTGATGTGCGCCGTATTAATCTACCGCCAATGGACCATAAACAAGTGCATGGTTTGATCTATGAAATCATGAACGATAAACAACGTAAGGATTTTGAAGAGTTTCTTGAAACAGACTTTTCGTTTGAAGTGCCTGGTGTTGCTCGTTTCAGGGTTAATGCATTTAACCATAACAGGGGCGCAGGTGCGGTCTTTCGTACTATTCCTTCCAAAGTATTAACCATGGAAGAACTGGGTATGGGGCAGGTATTTCGCGATATTTGCGCTGTTCCTAGAGGGCTGGTATTGGTGACAGGCCCAACAGGGTCAGGTAAATCAACAACGCTTGCTGCCATGATGGATTACATCAATGACAACAAGTATGAGCACATCCTAACCATCGAAGACCCTATCGAATTTGTGCATGAGTCTAAAAAGTGTCTTGTAAACCAACGAGAGGTTCACCGCGATACACTGGGCTTTTCTGAGGCTTTGCGTTCTGCGCTGCGTGAAGATCCGGATATTATCCTGGTGGGTGAGATGCGTGACCTAGAGACGATTCGTTTAGCTTTAACCGCTGCGGAAACGGGTCACTTAGTATTTGGTACGCTCCACACCACCTCTGCTGCAAAAACGATTGACCGGGTTGTAGATGTTTTCCCCGCTAATGAGAAGGCGATGGTGCGTTCCATGCTGTCAGAATCATTACAGGCTGTGGTATCACAAACTTTATTGAAGCGCGTTGGGGGTGGTCGTGTGGCAGCGCATGAGATTATGCGTGGTACCCCAGCGATTCGTAACTTAATTCGCGAAGATAAAGTGGCGCAGATGTATTCTGCTATTCAAACGGGCTCCTCTCTGGGTATGCAGACAATGGATCAGTGCTTGGCTGATTTGGTGGAGCGTCGTGTGATAGCACGCGATGTGGCGCGTGAAAAAGCGAAATCACCCGAAAACTTTTAGTTTATGCAGTATTCGGTCTGTGACATCGTGTAACGGTAAGATTCTAGCCAAAGGCCCTAGCTTGATGGCTGCTTAACTAGAGCAGCCATTTTCGAAAAACAAAAGAAAGCCAAAAGAAGGTTAAAGCAAAATGGATATCGACAAACTACTTCGCTTAATGGTTGAAAAAGGAGCTTCAGACTTGTTTATCACCGCAGGTGTACCGCCTTCGATGAAAGTACACGGCAAGATCATGCCTGTCTCGACAACACCGCTTTCGCCTGAAAAATCGCGTGAAACGGTCTTAAGCACCATGAACGAAAAACAGCGCGAGGAGTTTGTTTCCACTAAAGAGCTCAATTTTGCAATTAGTGCTAGAGGTGTTGGGCGATTCCGTGTATCGGCTTTTTATCAGCGAAACCTTGCGGGTATGGTGTTAAGACGTATTGAGACTAAGATCCCTAAAATAGATGATTTAGGCCTGCCTGAAGTCACCAAAGAGCTTGCCATGACCAAGCGTGGCTTGATTATCTTTGTGGGGGCAACCGGTACAGGTAAATCGACTTCTTTGGCGGCAATGATTGGGCACCGTAATGCGAATTCAAAAGGGCATATCATTTCGATTGAGGATCCGATTGAGTTTGTTCACCAACATCAAGGTTGTGTTATTACCCAACGTGAAGTGGGTATAGATACAGAATCCTTTGAAATTGCACTTAAAAATACTCTGCGTCAAGCGCCTGATGTCATTCTGATCGGTGAGGTGCGCTCCCGTGAGACGATGGATAATGCCATCGCCTTTGCCGAGACAGGCCATCTTTGTTTGTGTACCTTGCATGCTAACAATGCTAACCAAGCACTAGATCGCATCATTCACTTTTTCCCTGCTGATCGCCATGGTCAGTTATGGATGGATTTATCCCTTAACTTGAAGGCGATTATTGCACAACAGCTGATTCCTACACCGGATGGTAGTGGTCGTCGCGCGTGTTTAGAAATATTGCTCAATACGCCTCTGGCTTCCGATATTATCCGCAAAGGTGAAGTGCATGAGCTTAAACCACTCATGAAAAAATCAACAGAAGTGGGTATGCAGACATTTGATCAGGCACTGTATGATTTATATGATGCTGGTGAAATTACGTATGAAGATGCATTGGCGAATGCTGATTCAGCGAATGATCTGCGTTTATTGATTAAGCTTGGATCTGAAACCGATGCGGAGTATTTAACCAATGCTGTTGATGAGTTATCGATAGAAGAAGATGACTCGAATCGTATGCGTCGCTTTTAATTGAGTGGCTAGCTGTCCTTTCTCTTGATTCTTGAAGGGCTTTAGTCAATTAAAGCCCTTTCTTTTTTACTTTTATTAATCGTGTGTCCAAAGTGTATTTTATGCCAAAGTGGGGGGGCTTAGGGCTTAGAATTTAGCCTGCGAGCTTGAATGAAGCCAGCTTTCAAGGATCAGTTTTGCTGCTATAGAGTCTATAGGGTTCTGCCGGTAATTGCCTTTATGCCCAGCTTCATTCGCTTCTGATTTGGCTTCCCTTGTTGATAATCGCTCATCGACTAGGTGAACGGCGATGCCAAAACGCCCATGTATGCGATTGGCAAATTTACGTGCGCGAGTGCACATGTCATTTTCAGAATCATCCATATTCAAAGGGAGTCCAATAACAGCTTCCTTAATTTTCCACTCCTTTAAGAATGCTTCGAGCTGCTGCCAGTCTGGGATGCCGTCTTTTGCTTTGAGTGGGGGGTGCTCAGTTGCCGTGCCTGTCACCTGTTGCCCAATCGAAACGCCAATGTTTTTAAGTCCGTAATCAAAGCCTACAATGTAATGCATAGTTATTCTGGCCCAGAGGGTGCCCTATCTTTAGAGGGGCGTGCGCTAAGCATTGCCTCCTGCTGTGATCAAGTTAGGGTCCAGCCCCATTTTTTGATATGTTTTTGACCATCTTTCAGAGGGCATGCAGTGGAAAAGGGTATCAAAGTCTGCATCAGTAATCAGCCAGCATCCTTCTTTGATTTCTTGCTCAAGCTGTTCCGGCGCCCACCCTGCAAACCCTAAAGCCAATAGGCAGTGTTCTGGTAGGGTACTCTCTGAGTCATCTCCTAGTGCTAGCGATTCTAAAGCATCTTTTGATGCTGTTAGTGTCAGCTCATCACTTACTTGCATGCTGGATTGCCACTCCTGGTCGCAATGAGTATGCAATAAAAAGCCTCTCTCAGATTTTACTGGGCCACCTTTTAAAACGTTGATATTTCGTTTTACTACAGTAGTAGCGTCCGGCAAATTGAGTTGCTTGAAGATTTCAGGCAGGTTAATACCTAATGGTTGATTAATGACAATCCCCATAGTGCCTTCTTCACTATGATCGCAAATATAGGTAATACTTTTGGCAAAAAAGCCATCGCTCATTGAGGGCAATGCAACCAATAGTTTATTGCGCAATGATAAAGAGTGCTGCGTCATAAGCTTTCTGTTATTCCCCTTGGTGTGCGGCTTCTTTTGATCATGGCGCCATTGATGTTTGCAAAAGAATCTTGAGCGCTAGTTAATGGGCGCAGATGCATTGCAGATCCTGCTGAGTCAGTCGCATTGATTAACGCTGCGTTAGCAAGGCCGCCCCTGTTATTGGGCGCTTGTCGTCGATAATCCTGTAATCTCAAAGGACCAAATGCGGGTGATTTCAATCTGATCATACCCATCCAATACATCGGGTGGTATTTTGTCGAAAGGCGCGGCGCGATGAACCATCTCGAGTGCTGACTGGTTAAGCAAGGTGTGCTCGGAAGGTTGAATGATCTCCACGTTAGCAATAGACCCATCAGCCTCGATGGCAACAACCATCATTAATGTGCCAAAAATCTCTTTATTAATGGCCTCTTGCGGAAAGTGCTGGTTACCCACTGTTTCAACGCGTGTATTCCACTGGTGAAGGTAGGCGGCATCGGTACTGGCCCGCGTGGCTTCTGTCTGAATGCGTTTGATCTTGGGTTGCAGTGCTTGAGCTTGGCGAATGCGATCAAGCTTTGCTTGCAGTGCAGCAGCTTCTGGGTTCGAGAGCAAAATGTCCTCATCTTGCGCTTTTACCGTTTCACTTTCTGCGGTTTGGTCTGTCTGCTCATCGTCTCGGAATTGAAAGCGGCTATCATTAGACGTATTAAGCGTCTCGGTTTCGGGTTGTGTTGACTGCTTGGTTTTTTGCTGGGGAGGCGGGTTTATTTCACGAATAACCGTATCATTAAACTCGGCTTGCTCTGTGGTGAGCAGCTCTTGCACTGTTTCACCGCTACCACTGGCCTCTTGATTAGCCTGAGCCAAAAAGTTAGCTTTTTCTGGTGCATCTTGCGAAGCGTGTGTGGCGAGTGTGATGTTGAGTGTTGGTGCGACTTTATCAGCACCAGGCAACTTAAATCCCAGTTGCAACATAACAAAAAGGTGCAATGCTAGTGCTGCAAAGAAGGTAAAAGCCAGTCGGTCGCCTGTTGAAATGTTGCTAGTAGCCATAATGGGTGTTTGAAGAGGGTTATCCGAGAATGAAGGTATCAGTCTACCGCTTATTGAACGTTAAAGCTGTCTAAGGCCTAAAATTTCTGAAATGTTAGGCCTTTTAAGCACAAGTACTTACTGTTTTAAGCTTCTTTCAAATTAAGCTTCTTTCAGTTCTAGGGTTTCTTGGATGGCACTGATAAGTCTAGACCCTATTTGAGTATTATAAGCTGCATCGATCTCTCGGATACAGGTTGGGCTAGTGACGTTGATTTCTGTTAGGTAGTCACCAATCACATCTAAGCCGGCAAATAATATCCCCTTTTCTTTTAAACTGGGGCCAATACGTTCAGCAATTTCTTTGTCCCGAGGTGATAGGGGCTGCGCAACGCCCGTGCCGCCCGCTGCTAAATTACCTCGCACTTCTCCTTCTGCAGGTATGCGTGCTAAAGCATATTCCACTGGCTGTCCATTAACCATTAAAATACGTTTATCTCCGGCGGTAATAGCGGGAATAAATTTTTGCACCATAATGTAATTTTGACCATATGATGTCAGCATTTCTATTATGGACGACACATTACCATCGTTAGGTTTACATCGAAAAATGCCGGTTCCGCCCATACCGTCCAGTGGCTTAAATATGACATCTTTATGTGTCATATAAAATTCACGTAAAATGGTTGCGTTATTTGACACAACTAGCGGTGGGCAGCAATCAGGAAATTCTGTTGCAAATAATTTTTCGTTACAGTCTCTTAGGCTTTGTGGGTTGTTGACTACAAGACTGCCAGCGTTTGCAGCGCGTTGAAGTATATGAGTGGCGTATAAAAATGCACTGTCAAACGGTGGATCTTTTCGCATCAAAATAACATGAGAGTCGTCAAGTTTAGTTGCTTTGTATGCGTCGCGTTCAAACCATTTTGTACTATTATTATAGACTTTAAGCGGGCGCAGGTTGGCATACGCTTCGCCATTATCAATATATAAATCATCCATTTCTGCGTAATCAAGGGCCCAGCCAGCTTCTTGTGCTGCCAGTGCTATAGCAAGAGTAGAGTCTTTTTTGAAATTGATGGATTCAATGGGATCCATCACAAAAATCATGCGTTTTTTCATGGAGAGTTTTTACCTCTGAGGGCTATATACCTGAAATGAAGGTCTTTTTAAAATATTATGCGAAAATAAATGCGTTAATGATTGGCTCTTTTGCATGACTTAGGCGATCATTAAGTGGAGACAAACGAAAACCTGCAATAAAACATGCAATCAGTGTCAATGTAGATTAATCTCACATTTTAATCTTACTACACTCTTAATGGTCGTGTATGTTGGCGTAATATAGACTTCTATGTTAAAACGTAGCCTATTGTGTGTTTTCGGGCTAACCTGCTGGTTTGCATGCATATTTTTTCATAATTCAAAACTACTAGGGTCTGTTTATGGATGTGAACCTCGAACATCTTAAAGTCATGGTCATTGATGACAGTAAAACAATCCGTCGAACTGCTGAAACTTTACTCAATAAAGTAGGCTGTGAGGTGATTACTGCTACTGATGGTTTTGATGCCTTAGCGAAGATTGCTGATTCTCGGCCAGATATTATCTTTGTTGATATCATGATGCCGCGTCTTGATGGCTATCAAACATGTGCGCTGATTAAAAATAACAGTGAGTTTCGTAGTACGCCTGTTGTGATGCTATCCAGCAAAGATGGTCTATTCGATAAGGCAAAAGGCCGCATTGTTGGCTCTGACCAATATCTAACAAAGCCGTTCAGTAAAGGTGAGTTATTAGGCGCTATTGAAGCGCATGTGAAAGTCGCTCAGGCAAGTTAAGTTCTGCTGCTTCGTAGAGTTTTTGAGTAATATGCGGTTTTTGCTGATATATATCTTGAATAGCTCTTGGGCACTCCCGCCGGTACATTATTTGTACTAGACTGTTTTGGTATAGAGTTTTGGTATAGAGTTTTGGTTTTTGATGTCAGGCTCTTTTCTGTGCTAAATCAAAGTGTGACGTGTAGAACGAGTCATCAGCCATAAAAATGACGACAAGTAAGTGATTGGGTAGTGTCTTAACCCTGCTGTGACAGCAAGGTTCATATTAACTGCTATCTAAATAGATTAAACGTGAAAAGTTGCAGCCAACGAATAGGCTGCAAAGAATTGAGTTAAGGTCTGTGGGGTAATCATGCCTAAAGTATTAATTGTTGACGATTCGCCAACAGAAACTTACAAGCTGACTAGCATGCTGGAAAAAAACGGCTATACCGTCAGTGCAGCATCTTCCGGTGCAGAGGGTGTGGCAAAAGCTAAAGCTGAAAAGCCTGATATTGTATTAATGGATGTCGTGATGCCAGGTCTCAATGGTTTCCAGGCAACACGTCAACTGAATAAGTCACCTGATACATCTCATATCCCTATTATTATTGTGACAACGAAAGATCAAGAGACCGATAGGGTTTGGGGAATGCGCCAAGGTGCAAAGGCCTATCTGACAAAACCTGTCGATGAACCACAACTTATTGAAACCATTACTTCTCTCGATCAATCATGAGTTCTCCTGAAGCTTTTCAAGCCCTCGTTGATATTGCGTCTAAAACGCAAGCTAATGCCTTACCGGTGCCCTCTGGAAGTGACGTTTCGTCGCGCCAAAGTGGTATCGGTTTCTCACTTTTAGGCCATCGTTTTGTCGTGCCAATGGGACAATTGGCTGAAATGCTGGATGTCCCTGAATCAACCCGCTTACCTGGTGTTCAGCCTTGGGTGATGGGGTTGTCAAATGTGCGTGGACGTCTACTGCCTTTGTTTGACTTGGCAATGTTCTTTGGTGGTACTACGTTGGCGCCAAGGCGCCAAAAACGTGCCCTAGTCATTGACAGCGATGAGCTTTATTGTGGTTTAGTTGTAGACCAAGCGTTTGGTATGCAGCACTTTATGAAAGAACATTACAATCAAAATATCGACGGTATACCTGAAGCTATTGCCCCTTTTGTTAATGGCGGGTATACCGACAGTGCTGGTGTGCAATGGGGGTTATTTGATACCAATGTCATTGCACGCTATTCACGCTTTTTGAATGCCGCGTCTGCATAGCATGCGTGAGCCGAGAAGAGCGCTTTTCTCGGTTGAAATTGCTAAAAAAATAATTTGCTGAGTCTACGGCATAACATTGATCCATTAGGGAGCATTCTATGAAAACTGATTCGGGCGGACTCTGGTCACGAATTAAAAATAATCGCTTCATGGCGATCCTCGTCTTGATGCTATTGGGCTTTATTATCCTGACTG